>JAJDVB010000079.1 GCA_022826345.1 Alphaproteobacteria bacterium | reverse complement strand
TCCGGCCAGATTATCGGCGTTGCCGCACTCATCATCATCCTCCGACGGTGAGACTCGATCACCACAGTCTATGGAGGTTGTCCCGTCCATCACCACAACATATTGAGATAATGAGTCAATTTGGAGCGCGTTTGGTATCAGCGCGATTACAGGGTGTACGTGCTGGAAGACTGCGTGGCCGGCACCAGTCCGCAAGGCCACGACGCGGCGCTTGCAATCATGCGGGCGCTGACCAACGCCGGCCGTTCCGTCACCGCCGCCGACGCCATCGCGGCACTGGAGCGCCGCGCCGAGGAAATAGGGGCGTAAGAAGCTACGTCAGGACGATCCGGTGTCCAGTTGCGCCGCGTACGCCTTGTAGCGCTTGACCAGCCAGCGGTTGATCTGCGGCAGGGTCCCTTCCAACGGCGCATAGCGTCCGCGATTTGCGAAACGTGACCGCAAACCCTTGTGAACCGCCGTGTTCGCCTCGGTATCCTGGTCGTTATAGATGACGATGCCGTCGACGACGGCCTTGAAGGTCACGTCGAAGTTGTCCAAGGCCAGGGTCGAATGCGGAAACAGGTATCCCACGCGCAAGGTCAGGCTGTTAGCCCCGTCGGGTAGGATCATGTAGTAGAGGCAGCCGTCCGGTACCGTGCCGATGAAGAGGTTGGGCATGATGCTCGCGAACATGACCCGCTGACGCTCGGCGTCGGTCAGCGTTTCGATGATCGGAAATAGAGACTGGAACCCGGCTGTGAAGCCGCCGTCCTTATAGAGAAAACCCGTGGGGTGATAGACGGCCCCGTCATCGTCGTTGTCCCATTCAACGAACGTTGCCAGCCGTGACGGCGCGAAATCGTGCGGCCCCTTGTGTACGAACCACGTGTGATGCGGTTCGACGGCATTCTCCTGCATGGATTTCCAGTTCCACGGATAGCCGGAAAAGTCGCAGGTGGGCGTGGCTCCCATGTCGCCAAGATGGTGGTTGGCGATTTCGTCCGACAGCCGCTTGAGCCGCGAATTGAGCGGTGGCGCATTGCCGTCCATGTTGATGAAGACGAAACCGTTCCAGATTTCCGAGCGCAGCGTCGGCAGGCAGCTGGTCCGGCGCAGCTCATCCAGGGAGGCGTGCGCGTCCATCATTGGTGCGCTGATCAGGGTGCCGCTGAGATCGTAGGACCAGCCGTGATGGGGGCAGGTGAACACCTTCGTGTTTCCGGTGTGCTCTCCGAGAATGTGGCCGCGGTGCTGGCACACCGCCGTCATGACGCGGACCTCGCCCGCGCCGTCGCGTAGCACCAACAAGGGGTCGTCGTTGATGGTGATCGAGAAGTAATCGCCGACCTCCGGGATCTGTGCGATGTGGCCGAGGCACACCCATTCGCGATCCCACACGGCGCGCTTTTCGAATTCGAACCAGGCCTCCGACGTGTAGACCTCGGAGGGCAGCGTGATGCAGGTCTCGATGTCGGCGGTCGATGCGTCGAGCCGGTCGAGAATCGAGCGCAAGTGATCGGTCAGCACGACATCGCGCAACGGCTTGGCGGTGTAGTCGCTCATGGTGCATGCCCTCGTCCGATATGCCGCCAGCATATCATGAGGCGGGGCAGTCCAAGCCTGTTCGACGCGGAATGCGCTAAGCCCAGCCGCCGGCGAAAGGCATGACGTGGCCAGTGATGAAGTCGCTCTTGTCCGACGCGTAGAACGCCACCAGCGCCGCCACCTCCTCGGGCTTGCCGAGACGCTTCAGGGGAATGTTTCGGGTCATCTTGGCCAAGGTTTCGGGGTCGTTGACCAGCGCGGGCGGGAAATAGGTCGGGCTCTCGACGTAGTTGGGCGCGATCGCGTTGACCTGGATGTTGTCTCGGCCAAGCTCCTGCGCGAGCGACACGGTGAGCGCGTTGGTGGCGCCGCGTGCGGTCACGTACATCGAGTAGTTGGCGAGCCCGCGCAGAGGCGTCGCCGAGGTGATGAACAGGATCTTGCCCCGCTTGCGCGCCTTCATCTGCGGCACGACGGCACTCGCCATCTCGAAGGGAAAGACCACCATTTCCTCGAGCGCGGAGCGCAGGTCATCAGGCCGTGCCTGCTCGATGGGCGCGCGGACCGCGGCGCCGGCGTCGTTGCAGACGACCACGTCGATGCGCCCGCAGGCCTCGGTGGCGGCCGCGACGATCTCCACCGGCGCTTGCGCCCGGACCGCGGTAAGCGCGGGATTGGCCGCTTCGAATGCGGCCGCTGCGGCGGCATCGGCGAAACTCTTGTCGTGGCAAACCACCGTCGCCCCCTGAGCTGCGAGCTCGGCGGCGACCGGCCGGCCCACGAAATGCTCCACGTTGGTAATCAGGACGGTCCGGTCGTTCATCGCACTCCCCCGTGCTTCCAGGCACCGCTCGATTAGTCATGCCGTCAGCCCTGAATGTTCTTACCACGACCGCGGCCCGTCAGGCCCCGATCCGGGGCGCTTGGCGGAACAAGCGAGGCGGACGACGACTTCCGGCGTGCCACCCGGTGGGACGGCAAAACGTCAGCATGGCCCGGAGACCCAAACGACCGAAGATCGCAGCCGCCAACGGCGTCAGTACGGGCAGCCAACGGAGCCTGCCGTAGTGCAGCCCGAAGTAGCGGAGAAAGCCGCGGGTCTTGTGCCATTCGATCAGAAGCGGGTGCTTGCGGCTGGTGCTCGCGTGATGAACCGCCTCCACGTGGGGTGCGAAGTAGGTGGGGATCCCGGCCCGGTGCAGCCGCAGGCAGAGGTCGAGATCTTCGACGTGCAGAAAGTAGCCCTCGTCCAGGCCGCCGGCGGCGCGATAGGTCATGGCCGGCAGCATCATGCAGGCGCCGCTGATGGCAGGCACGCGGGCCGTACACTGGGGAAGCGCGGTCTCGTGTTGGCTAAGCCGATGTCGCTGAAACAGCGTGGGCGAGAGCCTGTCGAGCCGGAATGCCTCGACCAGCGCGGTGAGCGGGGTGAGCAACGCCCGCCGGGACCCGCGCTGCTCGGTGCCGTCGGGATTGCGCACGCGCCAGCCTAGCATCCAATCTTCGCCAAGCGCGGCGGCTTCCGTCAGCAGCGCCGGAACCGCGCCGGGCTTGAGGCAGCAGTCCGGGTTGAGCAGCAGCAGGTGGCGTCCCCGCGCCTCTCGCGCGCCGAGGTTGCAGCCGCGCGCGTAGCCCACGTTGCCATGACCGCTGATGAGCCGAAGGCGCGGCTCCGTCGCCATCCGGCGGGCGAGAGCCGCCGTCACTCCCGGAGAATTGCCGTTGTCGACGAGGATGAGTTCGGTCACCCCCTCCTGATCGGGCGCAAGCGCTGCGTCGACGGCAAGCGCGAGCACGGGCCCTGTCCGGTACGAGACCATGATGACGCTGACCTCGCCGGGCGGATCGTCATGACCGAGGGCGGCAGCCCCTTGCGGAGTTCGGCTCGGGTCCGTCATCGAGCGTTGGAGGAGGGCTCCGGGACAGCGGCATCGCTCCCGTCGAGCTCGCCCGCGAGTCGCAGCAGGTATTCGCCGTAGCTGCTCTTGCGCAGGCGATGGCCGAGCGCGGCGAGTTCCGTGTGGTCGATCCAGCCGTTCAGGTATGCGATCTCCTCCGGAACGCCGATGCACTGGTTCTGGCGCTTCCCGATGGTGTGGACGAAGCTCGACGCCTCCACCAGGCTGTCGTGCGTTCCGGTGTCGAACCAGGTGAACCCCCGGCCCAACTGCTCGACCCGCAAGTCGCCGCGATCGAGATAGCGCCGGTTGACGTCGGTGATCTCCAGTTCGCCGCGAGCGCTCGGTTCGATCTCTTCGGCGATCCGAACAACGTCTTTGTCGTAGAAATAGAGCCCCGTAACCGCCCATCGGGAACGCGGTTGCTGGGGCTTCTCCTCGATGGCGGTCGCGCGGCCGCTCGCGTCGAAGGCGACGACGCCGTAACGCTCCGGGTCTTGAACCGGATACGCGAAAACCGTGGCACCCTTTTGCCGGTAGGCGGCACGGCGCAGCTTTCGCTCCAATCCGTGGCCGTAGAAGATGTTGTCACCGAGCGCGAGGGCACAGGTGTCGTCCCCGACGAACGCTTTGCCGATGAGAAAGGCCTGAGCGAGCCCGTCGGGGCTCGGTTGCACGGCATGACGCAGCGCCACGCCCCACCGACTGCCGTCGCCCAGCAAGTCTCGGAAGTTTTGGCTCTGCTGCGGCGTGGTGATCAGCAGGATGTCTCTGATCCCCGCCAGCATCAGGACGCTGAGGGGGTAGTAGATCATCGGCTTGTCGTAGACGGGCAGGAGCTGCTTGCTGACCACACTGGTGATCGGGAAGAGCCGCGTGCCGTCGCCCCCGGCGAGGATGATGCCCTTCATTTCATTCCCCAACGCCTCACTCTTGTTTCGCGCATCCCACCGCTGTTCCTATCTCGGCCCCGCGTGCCTACCGCATCAACCGCTCAGTGGCGCGCAGGTAACGTTCCAACGCGTCCTGCCACGCCGGCATGGCGCCGAACACCGCCGAGACCTTGGCGCCGTCGAGCACGCTGTAGCGCGGACGAGGCGCTCGCGCCGGGTATTCCTCGGAGGCGCAGGGCATGACATCCGCTGCCAACCCCGCACGACGGACGATCTCGCACGCGAACGCGAACCAGGTCGCCGAGCCGGCGTTGACGACGTGATAGGTTCCGGGCGCGCAACCGTCCATTAACGTCCGCATCACGACACGGGCGACGTCAACAGTCGCGGTCGGGGACATCGTCTGATCTTCGACGACCCTGAGGGTCCCCTTCTCCCGCGCGGCCCGGATCATGGTCTCCACGACGTTGTCGCCCTTGCCTCCCGCTCCCGCCACACCGAACAGGGAGGCCGTTCGCAGGATGACGACATCGTCGGCTTCGAGGCTCGCGCGCCTCTCCCCCATCGCCTTGGAGGCGCCGTAGACGTTGACCGGCGCGGTCGGGTCGTCCTCCCGGAGCGGGCGCCGCTGCGCTGCGTCGCCACCGAACACGTAATCGGAGCTGATATGAAAAAACCGTGCTCGCTTGGCGGCGCAGACCCGCGCCATCGCTTGCACCGCGTGCGTATTGATCGCGAACGCGCCGGTGGCGTCGACCTCGGCCAGGTCCACCTGGGTGTAGGCCGCACAATTGACCAGGGCGTCGAAGCGCAGACTACCGAGGAGACGATCGATCGACCCCGCTGCGGCCAGATCCAGCGTATCGCGCGGGATGGGAACCAGGTCGAAGGGCTCTCCCGATTGCGCGTGCACGTGACGAACGTCGTGCCCGAGCTGACCATAGGGCCCGAGCAGCAGCACTCTCGAACGCATCGTTTCAGATCACCCGAATCGCAGGCCCTGACGCCGGCGATCTTCGAAACCCCCGTCGCGGATCCCCTGCCACCACCAGCGGTTTTCCACATACCAGCGCACGGTGAGATCCAAGCCTTCGTGCAGATCGACGGTCGGCCGCCATCCCAATTCCCGGCGCACGCGGCTGGAATCGATGGCGTAGCGGCGGTCGTGTCCTGGGCGGTCTGCGACGAACTCGATGAGATCGGTGTGAGGCCGATGGGGGCTCCCGGGCATCAGCGCGTCCATCCGAGCGCAGATCGCCCGCACAAGGTCCAAGTTGGCCATCTCCTCATCCGCGCCGACGTTGTAAACGGCGCCAAGCGTTCCTCTCTCCAGGATCAGCTCCAGGGCGCGCACATGGTCTTCGACGAAAAGCCAATCGCGAACGTTCGCGCCGTCGCCGTAAATGGGGATCGGTCTTCCCTCTAGAGCGGCGAGGATGGCGACGGGGACCAACTTCTCCGGCAACTGATAGGGGCCGTAATTGTTGGAGCAGTGACTGATCAGCACCGGCAGGCCGAAGGTCCGGTGCCATGCCCTCGCGAAATGGTCGGAGGCCGCCTTGCTCGCCGCGTAGGGCGAGTTCGGCCGGTACGGCGTCTTCTCGGTGAACGCGCCCTCCGCGCCGAGGGAGCCGTAGACCTCATCGGTGGAGACGTGCAGGAAGCGGAAGCGTTGTCGCGCCGCGGCCTTCAAGCCGCCCCAGTAGTCGGTCGCGGCCTCAAGCAGCGTCACCGTCCCCTGCACGTTGGTGGTGACGAAGTCCATGGGACTGTCGATCGAGCGGTCGACATGGGATTCGGCGGCGAGATGGATCACCGCATGCGGCCGCGCTACGGCAAAGACCCGGCGTACCGCCCGCCGGTCGCGGATATCGGCGTGTTCCAAGCGGTGGTTCGGCGCATCCAGCGTCGCACCGATGGTCTCCCCATGTCCCGCATAGGTCAGCAGGTCCAGGGTCACGACCTCTTTGTCGGCCTCCACCAACCGCCGCACCACGCAGGAGCCGATGAAGCCCGCCCCGCCGGTGACCAGTATTCGTTTCACGTCTCCTCCAATTCCGCAGAAGTTTGGCAGCTGCCGTTCGCGCTATGCGAACGGGCTCTCCAGTTCCGCTAGTCTTGGCTGTGCCCGATCCCTCTCGGAGAGCAGGGCCTCCTTCGCGGGGAGCGGCCATCGGATACCTAGGGCCGGATCGTTCCACAGCAGGCCCTTGTCATGATCCGGCGAATAGTAATCGCTTACCTTGTAGACAACGTCTGTATCGTCTTCCAACGTCATGAACCCGTGAGCAAAGCCGCTGGGAACGAGAACTTGATTCCATGCCTCAGCCGAAAGAACAACGCTCACGTGCCGGCCATAGCTGAATGACGACCGTCGCAAATCAACCGCAACATCGAACACTGATCCCCGCGCAACACGGACCAGCTTATGCTGAGCAACCGGCGGCGTCTGAAAGTGCAATCCTCGCACCGTTCCCTTCTTGGCGGAAAACGAATGGTTGTCTTGCACGAAGTCGATTTCGTCCCCTTCCGCTGCAAACGCTCTTTTGGTGAATACCTCCGACAAAAAACCTCGACGGTCTTCATTCTTCTTTAGGCTCATGACCTTTATTTCAGATAACCATACATTGGATATATTCACTGCCATACACTCCAAACTTCTAGCACGTTGCGAGTTCCCGTTCGATCAACTCAAGCACGCACTTCACACGCTCAGGCCATGAATTTTCTTTCAGCAACTCTCGAAGACGCGGTAATTCATTTGCGAGCGGGTCGTTGCAGAGACATTCGTCGATTGTGCGCACGAATTCTTGCGGCGAGCGAGCTACCCGAACAAATTCACTGAAATCCCCTATATTCCGTATCGCTGTCGACACAACAGGCACCAGCAGAGAAAAATAGACGTACAACTTAAGGGGATTCATGCTTCTCGTCAGCTCGTTATCCAAATGCGGAATAATGGCCACATCGAAATGCTGAATATAGCGCAGTGCTTGCTCGTAGATCCGAACCCCCAAGAAATGAACATTGCTGTATACTTCCAACTCTCTGATCTCATCACCCTTATGCATGGAGCCGATGAAGACGAAATTCCAACTAGGGCGTTCACGCACCACGCTCCTGAGCAGGTCCAGGTCGATGCGCGCAATATCCAAGTTGCCGACGTATCCGATCACCGGCCCCGAGAAACGCTTGAGCTCGCGCGGCTTGGGCCAGTGCCTCGCCTCCTCTTCCAGGAGCTCCACCGCATTCGGCAGCAGATGGATGTTGTCGGATAGGGCGCTCATGCTCTGGGAAACACCCTCACAGTTGGTCAGGACCAGATCGCTAACCCCCAATACCTCCTCATAGTTGCGGCTCAGCTGATCTCTATATGCCTCGCTCACCGGCCATTTACGCTCGTCATCGATGACATCGGCGACCACGAGGTCTGCCTGCAACCGATCGTCTATGTTCAAAAGATGAAAGTTAACGGGACACACCCAGAGAACGGTCCGCCGTTGCCCAATCCCATAGCGCTCGAAGAGCCGCCCCAGAAAATCGCAATAATCCTCTTCCGCTAAAAGCACACGTTTGAACGTGCCTAAACCGCGGCGGTTTGAGACGTGGACGAAGGTGTCGAATCTGACCTTGCCCCTGTTGGCGAGCCCTAGACGCCTTATCAGGGTTTCGCGTGCGACCAGTCGTGCGTGGCTGTGTCGTCCGCCGTGCGTTGCCTTGGAAGCGAGAGGTGCAGAACGGAAAAGGTTCACCGGAGCGTCGAAGTGAAAGATGCGGCTGATCCGCGGGTCTTGCGCCAGATACTTGACGAACATATCCTGCCGCCGGCCGTAGATCCCTGTATCGTTTTGCTTCCAAAAGAATACGATATCGATCTTGTCGTCGACGTACGATCGCTGCGCGCGCAGCCGCGCCCTCTCAGTCTTGCGCTGCGCCAATGCTGCGGTCGCAACGGAAGGAGTGTTTGTAGCTTTGCTGGGTAAGATGACTTTGGGAGCGGTTCTGCACGGCTTTCCCGCTTGGGAATTGATACTCTCCTGATACTCGACGAGTTCGCAGAAGGCATCCGGGACGGGCTTCGGGCGGCCCGCGCACGCCTCGACCAACTGCGCGAGCTTCGCAAGATTGCCCGAATAGCTGTAGCCTCCAAGAAACTCGGCACGGTTCTCGATGGCCTGTTTCTTTCGTATTGTGTAGTTGGAGAATATTTCGTCGATCTTTTGCGCCGGCGTTGCATTTCCCAGCAATTCCACAAGGCCGTCATTCGCGGCATCGACCAAGGGCGGGACATTGCTTGCGAGGATGGGGATGCCCATGGCGAGTGCATCGGTGAATTTGGCGGGCATTTGGAAGGCCGATACCGGCTCCTCTTCGTCTTGAAGCAGAGGAACGAGGTCGGCGGCGCAGAGATAGCCGGGCAGATCCGAGTACGGTACGTCCGGAACCAGCGTTGCGCGGCTCGGGTCGACGTGCCGAAGCAGTCTGGTCACGGCGCCATCGGCGGGTGAACCGACAACCAGGAGCTTGTATGTCGGTCGATCCAGTTCTCTCAGCGCGGCGACGAGCCGCGAGAGCCCTTTGTGCTGGCGTGGGGTGCCCGCAAACAGGATGACTCTGTCTTCCGGTGCGAAGCCAAGCTCACGCCGAATTTTCTCGCGAGGATATATGGTCGGGTCGAATTCGCACTCGTCTCGGACATGGGGCAGAACGATGCCGCCGTACCTTCCCTTGAGCGCCTCATTCGACACGGTGATTTGGTCAACGAGCGGAATCAGCGTTTCACAGTGGCGGGTCCAGGCCTCGCCGAAAGGCACGTCGACATCCAAATTGCTTCGCTCGGCTCTCAACTCCTCTAGACTTAGAGGCTCCTGAGCGCCGAAGAAGCTGAGCTCATGGTCATCTATGTCGAGGATAATTGGCCTGTTTCTTTTCATCCTGGCAAGAACAGCCAACCCCAAACTCGGGAACCTCGGCTTGGACACGTAAAGGATGTCGCCCTCAACGTGTTCGGCCATCGCTTCCATGGTCCTGAAATATTCTGGAAAATGGGCGCCCGGTACGTGCTTGATTTTGACGCGACTGCAATCGCGTAGCGGCTTCCAGATGTCGTTGCCGAAGTCGGGGAAGATCGCTCCTATAAGCTCGACGTCGTATTCGTGTCGCAACACATCTGCTAGCAGGTACGCGCGTCCCAAGGGGTTGTGTGCCAGGTCCCACGCAATGACCGTTATCTTGAGGGCTTTTCTGCCAGGTCGTCGTTGAATATTTTCGGATACTCCTAGGACATGTCGTCTTCTGCTTTCACGAATAATCTCCGAAACGGCGCTCGAGATTTCGATCGGCCGGTTACTTCTCTTCGCCTGAACTCTTTCGGGTGATTCTGCGAGAGCGCAACGTATGGGATTTGCGGCACGCGAAAGTCGCCCCATTCCCAGCCGATATAGGTGTCTGAGGGCTCTGCGGAGTGCGCGCCGACACCATCTGAAGGTTCGAGACACGGCGCGAAGCGGAGCGGTGGCTTTCCAACTGGTGGAACTCAGAAGCTCGCGAATGGCGGCATCACGGGCTTTTATGGTCGCCTCTCGAGCCTTTATGGTTGCTTCGTGAGCCTCGATTGTCGTTCGAAGGGCATGGATCGTCGTCTCATGGCTATTGCACGTCGCCTGTCCCTCGTCCCGCCCTCCTGTCCGCGTGACGCTAATGGAACCGACTCTGGACCGATGCGTGTCTAATGCAAGAAGCGCGGGCCTGGAGCCAGTCTCATCCAGGGTGCGTTTAACGTTTCTTGAGGGACTCACAGCACGTTATTCCGAGGGGTTTCGAAATATTATATGGAGCGGATAGTGTATGATGTTGGAGAGCGTAGTCAACAGATATTAAGTTGGGAATATTGCATCATATGTGCCGATTACTTGTAGTAATATGGACCATTATAACCGGGTAGCGTTCTGATACATGCGTAGCACTTCATCGATCGATTCGAAACACATGACCCTTCCTTTATCGAGCAAGACGCCCGTAGAGCAAACTCGCTGAAGCAGGGAGGTATGTTGCGAGGCGAGCACCAGTATTCCGGCGCGCTCCACGAACTGTTCGAGCCGGTGTTTCGCTTTTTCAACGAACGCCTGGTCGCCGATGCCCAGCCACTCGTCCATCAGCAGGATTTCGGGATCGAAACTGGTGCACACCGCAAAGGCGAGCCGCAGTCGCATGCCCGCCGAGTAGGTGTGCACCGGCATCGCCAGATACTCGCCGAGCTCGGTAAACGCCGCGATGTCATCCACGCGGGCGCGCACTTGCTCGGGCCGGAGACCCAGGAAGAGCCCTCGGGTCATGATGTTCTCGTAGCCCGTCGCCTCGGCATCGATTCCGAGCGACACGTTGAGAAGCGACGCCGTGCGGCCGCGTCGCTCCACTCGACCGCGTGTGGGCTCGTAGGCGCCGGCGAGCACGCGGAGCAGTGTCGTCTTCCCCGCGCCGTTGGAGCCGACCAGCCCGACCCGATCACCGTGTTTCAAGGCGAGACTCACGTCTTCAAGCGCGCGCACCCGCAGTCGGTTGGCGGCCTCATGCACGATGCGCCCGCCGGTGCCGCGATGAAGCAAGCGTTTCTTCAGGGACCGCGCGCCGGCGCTGTAGACGGGAAAGTCGACCGTGACCGCTTCGAGCCGCAGGCTGACCACGGCACTCAGACCCAATAGGCGATCCGCCGCCGGTAACGGCGGAAGAACGCGAAGGTCACGAGCCAGCCTGCGGCCGTCATGACCAGCACCGCAATCCAGGAAGCCAGCCCCGGCATCTGACCCAGCAGCGGCGCCCGCACCACCTCCACCAGGTGGAAGAAGGGATTGGCGTCCAGCACCAGGGTGCGTGCCGGCAAGAGCTCCGGCGTCCAGATGATCGGGGTCACGAAGAAGCAGATCCGCACAACGCTGGTCACGATCGGCGGCACGTCGCGGAAGCGGGCCGAGACGATGCCAAGCAGCAAGCCCGCCCAGATGCCGTTCAGGCAGAGCAACACCAGGCCCGGCAGGGCAAGCAGGCCGGTCCAGCCCGGCCAAACCGCAAGGACCGCGGCCACCACGACGAACACCGCAGCGTTGTGGAACAGGATGAGAAGATGACGCCAAAGCAGACGGTACACGTGGATCGAGAGCGGCAGGCCCACCTGCTTGATGATGCCCTCCGCATTGATGAAGGCCTTGCAGCCGTCGGTGATGACGCCGGAGATCAGCGTCCAGACGATGAAGCCGAGCGCGAGGAAGGGCACGTAGTCCGCGCTATCCACCTCGAACAGCATGCCGTAGAGCGTTCCCAGTACGCCCACCAGCGCACCCATGCTAACGGTGAGCCAGAACGGCCCGAGGACGGATCGTCGGTAAAGCCGGCGGATGTCCTGCCAGGCGAGCAGGTACCAGAGATGATGCGCTCGCGCGCCTTGGGCGAGATCGAGCAACGCCAGAGCCGCTTGAGACGGCGCTTCGACGCGATCCCGTGACACCGTGGCGAGCCGCCCCACGGACCTGCTCTGCACGCGCTCAGCGATTTGCGGCGTGACGGCCCCCGACCGAAGCGCTCGACCCACCGTGCCCGTCCACCGTCAGCGACGGGAACGCCTGGCCGAGCATCCGGTGAATCCCGTTCAGCCGGCGCTCTTTGGGAAATGCGAAGTACACGAAATCCGGTTCTCCGGTAACGGGATCGACGCATGGAACGCACAGGAACCGCGTGCCCGGCCTGGCTTCGGTGAAACGATCGATCACGTCTCTCCCATACAACCGGTAGTGCCCGTGGGGACGGTCCGGATAACCCCACTCCTCCGTAACGGCGCGCGTCTGAGGAAGCGGCACCGTGAATTGGAAGAATCCCGAGGGCGTTAGAACGCGCATAATTTCCCGAAACGCGCGACGATCGTCTTCGATATGCTCCAGAATATGATTGCATATGACAATGTCATAACTTCCGGACAAGCGGTATATGTCCTCCAAGTCAAGGGAGTTTCTCTTTTCATAGATCGAGATTTCCAAGTAATCGAACCAATCCTTGTTTACGGACGGATCGAGACTGAACTGAATCGCCTTGAGGCGGCGCAGCTCCGCCCCGACCAGCGGCTGCCAGACGGCGCGCACGGTGCGATGCCGCTCCAAAGATCCGCAGGACTCACAGGCGGGTCGCTTGCCGCCTCGGCTCATCCGCCCTCCAGGACCCGCCTTGAACCTCGAACGACCGCATATGTTACACCGCACCATAGAACGCCCGCCTTTCACAATACTAAATCGAGTGTATAGAACTTGGAATAAGGCGTATAGAGCGCAAATGTTAATTCGCACGTTTGTGCGAGAATAACCCAAGGGATTTCGCGCACGCTCTTTGGTATCGTGCGCGATACGCCACGTTATGACAGACCATAACGGGAGGTTAATTTAGCTTTAGAACCAAGGTCATAACCTGCGCCACGAGGCCGCGCAGGCGGGCGCGGTCTAGCGCGTGTAGCGGGCCCAGAGTGCCGCCGGGTCGGCGCGCTTCTCGTGCTTGGCGGTGGCCTCGGCGATCTCGGCCTCGCTCGGGCCGCCGCGCTCCAACGCCTGGAAGGCACGCACCACGGGGCCGGCGCGGTTCGCATGGCGCTTGGCGGCCATGCTGATGGGCTCGTGCAGCGCGCCCGAGCAGTGGGCGCAGGGCCAAGCGAGCCTCGCCATCAAGTCAGCGGCTTCGCCGCCGGGGAAGCGCTCCAGTAACTCGACCACGGTCGTGGATCCCGTGATCGGCGCGGCCGAAGCGCCGGGGGAGGGCATGGAAACGGGCCTACTCCGCCGCCTGCGCCATGGGCTCGACCTCCGCCGGCATGCGGATCGCATCGCGCGGTAGCTGATAGCGGGCGAAGGGCAGCACCGCGACCTTGGCGTCCGGTCCGTGGCGGGCCATCGCCGCGGCGAAGGCATCCTCCAGCGAGGTGCCGGCCTCGATCCCGATATCGGCCGCCATCTCGAGGTTCTCTTCCAGCGTCACTACGTGGAGGTGCTTGCGCACCATGACCTCGTAGATCGGCACCCAGATGCAGCCCGCCCACATCTCGATGGTGCGGCTGTGAATGTCGCGGTAGACGCGCTCCAGGTTTGCCGGCGAGGGCGGCATGTAGGGCTTCATCAGGTCCATGAGCGCGAGGCCGGGGAAGTCGCCGAGATGCGTGCTCACGCCGGGGGACGGGCTGCAATAGATCAGCGTGCCGCCGTCCTTCACCAGCAGGTCGGAGGACATGCAGCCCCAGCCGGTGTGGAAGAACAGGTGATCGGTCGGCGCGAAGACGCCGCAGATGGCGATGTCGGCCGCCCCGCCGGCGGGGCGGTCGTAGGCGTAGATGCCGTTGAAGTAGCGGATCGCCTCGCGGTGCGCGTCCGGGTGCGCGCCGAAGTTGATGAAGCAGAGCCGGCCCCTGGTGTCCAGCACGCTGTTGAGCGTCGCCGAGAGCCCGCACATGGTGGCGGCCTCGTCGATATCGGTCCGCATCGGCCCAGCCAAAGCGCCGTAATGGGTCTTGGGCGACATCACGAAGGCGCAGTGGTTGGATTCGATGGTCTCGTCCGAAACCACACCGGGCAGGATCAGCTTGCCGCCCCCGCCGGCGCCCCAGTGGTTGGACTGCGCCTGACCCATGGAGAGCGTCACGTCGGACTTCGCGACCTCCTTGTGCAGCCAGACCGGCGTGCCGCCTGTGGTCATGCCGATGAAGACGTACTGCTCGGGGTCGCGCGGCTCGTTCTGGAAGAAGGGGATGCCGAGCCGCTCCATGCGTACGAGGTTCTCCCGGCCGAGCTTGAGCTCTGTATCGCGCTCGGACATGGGGAAGACCTTGCCGTTGGCGCAGACCACGCGCGCGTCCTTGACTCCATGCGCCTCAATGGCATCCAGCACCGCCGGCAGCAGCTTCGACGTGGGCGTCGGGCGGAACTGGTTGTCGATGATGATGGCGAGGCTCTTGTCCGGCCCGATCATCTCCGAGAATCGAGGCCCCGAATGCGGCGCCTCCAGCGCTTCCGCCGCAGCCTCGGTGGGGTTCGCAACGGGCGCGGGCTCGTCGGGAAAGAGCGCCGCCAGCAGGTTCGCCTCGGGGATGTCGAGGGTCAGGGTCTCCCGATAGACCATGGCCGGATCGTCGGCCGAGCCGATGGTCAGCGGATCGAGGGATTCGTAGGGGATCACCGCGCGATAGGTGTCGGACATCGCCGCCCTCCCAAATCGTGAGCCGGCCAGAGGCCGCGAAACTGGCGTTCCCGCGCCAAGCCGAGTGTAATGGACCCAACCGGTCATGCACAGGGCGCCCGGCCGGGTGCCCGCCATAGGGGGGAGTGCGACATGGCGACCTATCCGCGGCTTTTCTCGGAATGGAAGATTCGCAACACCACAATCAAGAACCGCGTGGTGTTCCCGCCGACCTGCCCGAGCTGGGTCTCCGACCCGTGGAATGGGCTCTTCATCGACATGGCGACCCACTATTACCGCGAGCGTGCCGAGGGCGGAGTCGGCCTCATTATCATCGGTGGGACCCACGTCCACCGGAGTTCGCTCATGGCGCCGCTGCTCATGCCGCAGCTCTTCGACGACCGGCAGATCGAGCCGCTGTCGAAAATCGCCGACGCGGTCCACGCCGAAGGCTGCAAGCTCGCGATCCAACTCTGGCACTCGGGCGTAAGGGGCTTCCCCACCTTCAAGCAGGAGGCCACCTACGACCCCGATGAGACCTGGTACTCCGTCTCGCCGAGCCAGGTGCCCTTGGGCGAGTTCCCCGGCGCGTCCACGCCCAAGGAGCTGGACGAGGACGAGATCGAGGAGCTGCTCGAAGCCTTCGGCAGCGCCGCGGTCCGTGCCTTCGCGGCGGGGCTCGACGGGGTCGAGCTTCATCTCAGCCACGGCTACCTGCCCTGGCAGTTCATCTCGCCGCTCTACAACAAGCGCACCGACCGCTGGGGCGGCTCGCTGGACAACCGCCTGCGCTTCCCCCTCGAGGCATTGAAGCGGATGCGCGCTGCTGCCGGCGACGACAGGTTCGTCGGCTACCGCATCAACTCGACTTCGTTCTGGCCGGGCGATCTGGAAATCGACGAGGTGCGGGACATCGTCGCCGAAATCGAGAGGCGGGCCGATATCGACTACGTCAACGTCTCGGCCGGCGTGCATCACGCCTTCATCCACACGCCGATGGAGTTCGAGGCAGGCTGGGAGCGGGGTTACGCCCGCAAGATCCGCGAGATCTCGTCGAAGCCGGTGCTGCTGGTGGGCCGCATCACCACGCCTGACGTGGCCGAGCGGCTTCTGGAAGCCGGCGACGGCGATGCCATCTGCCTCGCGCGCCAGCTCTTCACCGACCCCCATTGGGCCAAGAAGGCTGAGGAGGGCCGCACCGACGACATTCGTGCCTGCGTTGCCGCGAACTTCTGCTGGAAGAGCGTGAGCCGGGGCGGGCGCGTGCAGTGCATCTACAACCCCACCGTAGGCCGCGAGGGGAAGTGGGGCGAGGGCACGCTGGTCAAGGTGGCGGAGCCCAAGTCGGTGCTGGTCATCGGCGGCGGCCCGGCCGGGCTGGAATATGCGCGCGTCGCCTCAGCCCGCGGCCACAACGTCACGCTCTACGAAGCCGAGGGCGAGACCGGTGGCCACGTGCGGGTGCAGTCGCTGCTGCCGACCCGCGCCGAGTACGGCGAGATCGGCCGCTGGCTCGCGGCGCAGGCGGAGAAGAACGGCACCCGCATCGTCACCGGTGCGCCGGTGACGGAGGAGGACCTGGATCAGGCGCTGGAGACGGTAAAGCCCGATCACGTGGTGGTGGCCACGGGGTCTTCAGTCGCGGTCGACGGCTTCCAGGGCTGGACCAGCGAGGGGCTTCCCGGCTGGGAGACCGGCAACTGCGTGGGCTGGGATACTGTCGCCCAGGGCCAGGCCCGGCCGCGCGGCAAGGTGATGGTGCTGGACGACCTTTGTGACGTGGTAGCGCCGCTCACCGCCGTTGCCTGCAAGGAGGGCGGGGCCGAAGAGGTCACGCTGGTCACCCGCTGGCCCATGATCGGCATGGAGACCATCCTCGATGTCTATCTCGACTGGATTCTGCCCAAGCTCTACCAGACCGGGGTGACGGTTTGCGTCGATCACTTCGTGCGCCGCATCGAAGGCGACAAGGTGACACTCTACAACGTCCACCACGACGAGGCGGAGCGAACGATCGAGGCCGACTGGATCGTGATGGCAACCGGCCGGCGCTCCGAGAACGCGCTGCACAATGCGGTTGCCGCGCGAGGCGTCTCGGTCGAGACCATCGGCGACGCTACCGCGCCCCGCACGGCTTACGAGGCGGTCTACGAAGGCCACCGCCAGGCCCGCAAGCTCTGACCCTTTCCGCAACGACACAGCCCAACCCAAGGAGACCTTTCATGCCTGCTGCCTACCTGATTTCCGAATCGCAAGTGACCGACCAGGCTCTCATGGACGAGTACGCCGAGAAGGCCGGCCCCTCGGTCGCGGCCTACGGCGGGGAGCTGGTCGCCGCCACCACCAACGTCGCTCACATGGATGGCATGTCGAAGCCGCCCAGGATCGTGATCATCCGCTTCGAAAGCATGGAAAAGGCGAAGGAGTGGTACAACTGCCCCGAGTACCAGGCGGTGCTGCCGATGCGCTTCAGGGCCTCCAACAGCAGCGTCTACTTCGTCGAAGGCGTGGAGTAAGCGAGTAATCCATCGCGCCGCGCCGGTGGTTCTCGTCGCCGGCGCGTCCCCTCCTGCCCGATCAGTCGTCTTGCGCGTCGGGCAGGAAGTGCTCGATCGCGTTGGCGTAGTAGCGCAGCATGTCGCGCTCGCCCTCGTTCGCGCGATAGAGCCCGTCCGCCTCGGTCACGAAGTGCCGCAGCGTCAGCATGCGAAGCCCCACGGTGACGGCATAGTCGCGGTCCGCCCGTGGGATGTGGACGTAGGCGCCTTCGCGCTCTAGCCGGTCGATCAGCGCCTGGGTCCGCCCCTTGATCTCCAGCAGGTCGAGCGCGCCTTCCGCGCGGACGAACACCGTCGCCACCAGGGACACCGGCAGCACCGGGATCGCCGCGGCGATCGCCTGCAATAGCTCGCCGCCGAGCTTTTCCACGGCCTCGTGGCGCTCCTCCACCTCTAGCGCGCGAAAGTCGATTCCGTTCGCCTTGGCGTAATCCCGCATGGAGATCGGTGCGGCGAAGTTCACGCAGGCGTAGCCGAAGCGGTACCAGCGCCGCCGAATCATCAGGCTCACGTTGTGGGCAGCGAAGCGGAGCGCGGTCGCGAGCACGTGCGCCCGGCTGCGCCGGGGCTCGCCCGGCCCCGGAGCGCGGACCAGCATGCGGTCCTCCAGCACCCGGTCGTAGTTGATCCCAACGGGCACGAAGACCAGGTCGCGCGTCCCCTCCGGGTCGAAGGACGAGACCATGTAGTTGATGAGGCCGAGCTTGGGCTTGCGCAGGCGGCCGTCTCGGCTCAAGCCGCCCTCGGGGTAGACCGCCTGCACCACGCCGCCGGCCGTCGCCGCCTGCACGTAGCGGGCCAGCACTTGGCGGTAGAGGCGGCTGCCCGAGCCGCGGCGCACGAAGTAGGCGCCGAGCGAGCGCACCAGCATCCTGAGCGGCCAGACCCGCGCCCATTCGCCGACGGCATAGCTGAGTGCGGAGCGGTGCGCCGCCATGTAGGCGACGATCACGTAGTCCATGTTGCTGCGGTGATTCATCACGAAGACGACGCTGGCGCCGGGCTCGATGCGGGCCAGCGCCTCGTCGTCCGAATAGCCGAGACGCACGCGATAGAGGCTTTCCACCGCCCGTCGCGCGAGGTGATAGCCGATGCGGAAGTAGGCGTAGGCGTTGAAGGAGGGCACGATCTCGCGGGCGTAGCGCTCCACCTGCCGGCTCAGCACCTCGCGCGGCGTGCCGGTGGCCTCGGCCTCGGCCTCGATCGCCTCCATCACGTGCGGGTCGTAGGCGAGCTGGTCGATCAGCACCCGGCGCTTGGTCTGCTGAAACGCCGGGATCTGCAGCTCGAGCCGCGTGTTCACTTCCTCGATCATGCGGTTGAGGCGGCGGCGCAGGAACCAGCGTGCGCTCGGCATCAGGATGCGGTCGAGCGCGGCCCACAGCGCGAGCGCGCCCACCACACCCAGGATCCACAGCGGCAGCGCGAGGGAGCCGGTCATGCGCGCGCCCGACGCCCGGCCCGGCGGGCTGCATCAGAGCGGGGCGGTCGCCCCGCGCAAGGGCGGTCGCGGCAAAGGATGGTCACCGGTAGGCTCGCGGCTGTCGCGCAGATGCGTTACTTATAGCAGCAATGGGCGGGCGCGGTGCCCGCGAGCACGCGCACGCCGAGGCGCAGGAACGAGCCATGACGGCGGCGAATACCAACGAAGACCAATTCGCGATCCTGCGCCGGAATATGGTCGAGCAGGTGACGCTTCACGCCGACCATGTCAGCGGCAAGACCGGCCGCGCCGGCATCGCGGGCGATGTCATGGAGGCGATCGGGCGGGTGCCGCGCCACGCATTCGTGCCGGTGGAAATGGCGCTCTACGCCTACCTGGACTCGCCGCTCCCCATCGGCTGCGGCAAGACCATCTCGCAGCCCTTCATCGTCGCGCTGATGACCGACCTGCTGGAAATCGGCGCGGAGCACCGGGTGCTCGAAATCGGCACCGGGCTCGGCTATCAGGCGGCGCTCCTGGCGGAGCTTGCGGCCGAGGTCTACACGGTCGAGTTGATCGAGGAGCTGGCCCAGAGCGGCCGCCGCCGGCTCGACGAGCAGGGTTATGGCAACGTGCAGTTCCGCATCGGCGATGGCAGCCTGGGCTGGCCCGACCACGCGCCCTACGACCGCATCATCGCGACCGCCGCGCCCGACCTGATCCCGCCGGCGCTTCTACAGCAGCTTAAGCCCGGCGGACGCATGGTGATCCCGGCCGGCCTTGAGGACGACCAGCGCCTGCTGCTGGTCACCAAGGATGGGGACGGGCGGTTCGAGACCGAGGAAATCCTGCCGGTCCGGTTTTCCCAGCTGATGAGCGGCGCCGACGAGGACGATTCCGGCGACTGAGCTTTCCGCACGAGGCTGACCTTGCCGGATTGAGATCTCCTGTATCTACGTATATATGATATGTACATGTAACTGTTGGGACCGAACTCATGGCCAAGTCCATCGCGGCGGCCGAGTTTCAGGCGAAATGTCTTCGTATTATCAATGAGATGGGCAAAGACGGCGAGCCGGTGACGATCACCAATCGCGGCCGGCCGGTCGCCGTGCTCTCGCCGGTGCGGTCCGAGGGGGTGGATCAATCCATCATCGGTGTCATGAAGGGATCGGTGCTGGCCTATGACGATCCCTTCTTGCCCGCACTCGACCCCGCCGACTGGAACGCCGCGCGGTGATCGTTCTCGACACACACGTGCTGCTCTGGGCCATCGAAGACGAGCGCCGGCTGGGGCCCGAGGCGCGCGCTGCCATCGCCGCGGCGGGGCAGTCGGATGACATCGGCATCTCCGCCATCACGCCGTGGGAAATAGCCTTGTTGGCGGAACGGGGCCGCCTTCGCCTCGCGCAGGAGGTCGGCGCGTGGATCAGGACGGTGCTCGCCCTGCCCGGCATCAGGCTGCTGCCCATCGACCCCGCGATCGCCACCGACAGCGCGCGGCTGCCGGGAGCGTTTCGAGCCGATCCGGCCGATCGCCTCATCATCGCGACAGCCCGTCAATGCGGCGCGCCGCTGCTCACAGCCGATTTCGCCATCCTCTCCTACGCCGCCGGCGGCCACGTTCAAACCATCGACGCCACCCGCTAACCCGCCGGTCACGGCCGCCTGGCATTGCTGGCGCGGAACGCGACGCTATAGTGCGCCGCCCTGAGAAACCTGAAGCGTCAGTGCGTAACGCCATGAGCGACCTCACCCTGATCATCGGCAACAAGAACTATTCGTCCTGGTCGCTCAGGCCCTGGCTCGCGCTGCGCCACGCCGGAATCCCCTTCGACGAGCGGCTGCTCCTGCTGTTCGACGAGAACTGGAAAGAAGCCATCGCCGCCGTCTCGCCATCCGGGCGCGTTCCCGTGCTGTTGCACGGCGAGCACACCGTCTGGGAGACCCTGGCGATCATCGAATACGCCAACGAGCTGTTCCCGGACGCGGGGCTCTGGCCAGAGGACCGCGAAGCGCGCGCCACGGCCCGCGCGGTCGCCAACGAGATGCACGCGGGATTCGGCGCCCTTCGCAACCACATGCCCATGAATCTGCGCCGCCTCGATCTCAAGGGGAAGGGCCGCGGGCCGGGCGTCGACGACGACATCGCCCGCATCTGCGAGATCTGGCGCGACTGCCGGGCCCGCTACGGCGACGGCGGCGACTTCCTGTTCGGCGCCTTCTGCGCGGCCGACGCCATGTATGCGCCGGTCGTCACCCGATTGGATACCTACGGGGTCGATCTCGACGAAACCTGCGCCGCCTACAGCCGCGCCGTGCTGACTCTCCCGGCCTTCGTCGAATGGCGCGACGCCGCGCTGCAGGAGCCCTGGATCGTCCCCGAAGACGAGCTCGACTGAGGGCTGGCAGGCGCCGCTCCAGGACGCGCTGCAGGCATAGCTTACTTGCTTGACTTCATCTCTCTAAATATGTACATAAAATATCTATATATGTGTGTGAAAAGGCGGGAGCAATGGGCAAGACGATTGCGGCGGCCGCGTTTCAGGCGAAATGCCTCCGCATTATCAATGAGATGCGTGAGGATGGCGAGCCGGTGACAATCACCAATCGCGGCAAACCAGTCGCCGTGCTGTCGCCGGTGCAACCAGAGCACGCGAATCGATCGATCATCGGCGCGATGAAGGGTTCGGTGCTGTCCTACGACGATCCCTTCGGGCCGGCCGCCGATCCCGCCGACTGGAGCGCCGTGCGGTGATCGTGCTCGACACCAATGTTTTGCTCCGCTATCTGCTGCACGACGATGAGGCCCAGGCAGCGCGTGCCGACGCCGTTTTCGGTGGTGCCGAGACCGTTCTGATCACAGACGTTGTGCTTGCGGAAACCGTGTGGACGCTCTCCGGCCGCAAATATCGGCTGGCCAGGGCCGAACTGGTGGCGGTCCTCGAGCGGCTGTTCAGCGAGCCGAATATCCGTTTCGAGGACGGTCAGGTCGTGTGGCGCGCCTTGCAGGCGTACCGCAACACCGCACCGGCGGACGAGGCCGGGTCGGCGAAGGGCGCCAGCTTCGCCGATGCGTTGATCGTGTTCAAAGCGCTGCGTGCCGCATCGGCCTCCGGCGAAACATTGAACGGCGTTTACACCTTCGACGCGGTCATGGAGCAGCTACCGCACACTGCGTCGCTCTAGCCCGCCTTTCTCACCACCAGAACGGTCTGCCCCGCGAGCGCGTAAACTCCTTGTATATCAATAGGTTGAAAAAAACGCGAATGTGAGTGAGGGCACCGATCAAAGAGCAGGTTTTCTCATTCTCGGAAACCCTGGAGCGAAGGTAGCGAACTGCGCGGCGAGGGCCTGTGGTCGATCGGCCTTCCAGTGCCATGGGAGGAGCTCGGGCAGACGGGTCTGCGGCATCTCGGCGCTGCGAGCGAGGACGTCGGCGAACCGGGCCTGAGGGCCGAGGTCGCTGAGCTCCGCGGCGCCGGTGAGGGTGGTAACCCTCCGGCACGAGCCGCCTGTCGATGTTGTCGGTCACAGCCGTATCGAATGGCCCAATCGAGACCGCCTTGTCGAGCTTTCGCGAAGCGATCGGACCGCACCCGGCGCGGGAATGCGGGCAGCCTTTGCGAAGGACGTACTGCGGCCTGCCTCGTCGGCGCCGGAGAGCGCACGGCCGGCCACTTCGGACGTGGCCTCTCCGACACCGCTCAACTAACATTCACACCGGTCCACCCAATAGGAGCCGGCCGGTGCTCCATGGCGCCCGGCTGACCTCCACCCGTCCGTAGGGCCGGGTCGTTCGAGCGTTTTCGCCTCAGACCACGGGGCTCAAGGGAGGCAACCGATGGGCGTGATTCGCCGAACCATCGTCTATGTTCTGCTTCCTTCCCTTGTTGCGGTACTGTTCTGTGCGCTCTCGAACGGCGCGGGCGCGGAGCCGATCACGCTTCGGCTGCACACCTTCAACTCGCCCAAGTCCATCGCCGTTCGGTTGTTCTTGCAGCCATGGGCCGAGGAGATCGAGGAGAGAACCGAGGGCCGGGTCGACGTGCAGGTGTTCCCGGCGATGCAGCTCGGCGGCAAGCCGTCGGACCTCTACGGGCAAGCACGCGACGGCGTGGTCGATATCGTCTGGACCCTTCCCGGCTATTCGGCGGGGCGGTTTCCGCTGACCGAAGCGTTCGAGCTGCCCTTCATCTGTGCGGACGCGGAAGCGACCAGCCAAGCCTTGAACGACTTCTACCGGACGTGGTTGCGGGGCGAGTACGAGGATACCCATCCCCTGGTGTTCCATGCCGCGGCGCCCGGCCATATCCACACCGCCGACCGGGAGGTCCGCACGCTCGAAGACCTCGAAGGATTGAAGATGCGTGCCCCGTCGCGGGCCAGCGCGGCGATGCTGAAAGCGCTCGGTGCCGTGCCGATCGGCATGCCAGTCCCGAAGGTCTACGAGGCACTATCGCGGGGCGTGGTGGAAGGTGCCTGGATCCCGTGGACCATCATGCGGCCCTTCCGCCTGCACGAGGTGACGCAGTACCACACCGAGGTCTCCCTTTCCTGCGTCCTCTTCCTGATGACCATGAATAAGGCGCGCTACGAGTCCTTACCGGCGGACGTCCGGGCGATCATCGACGAGACGACGGGAATAGCGCTGGCCAAGCGCCTCGGTCGTCTCTGGCAGGACGACGAGGAGCCGGGCCGCACGATCGCGCTGGAGCAGGGCCATTCGATCGTTACGCTCACGGATGCGGAGCGCGAGCGGTGGCGGATCGCCGCGCAGCCGGTGATCGATGGCTGGGTCGAGAAGGTCAACGCCATGGGACATGACGGGGAGGCCATGCTCGCCGACGCAAGGCGCCTCGTCGCCAAGTACGGCGATGAGCTCCACCGGTAAGCCGGGAGAGGACCAGAGGGCGGGCGATACGGCGCGCGACCCGTCCCCTTACTTGTCAGGTCACGACATCGGAGCCCACCTTGAGCGACTGGCCCGATGGGTTGCGATTGCCGGAGGCATGCTGCTGATCGGGGTCGTGCTGATGACCGTGATCAGCGTGCTCGGCCGCTATCTCTTCAACGCTCCGATCCCCGGCGACTACGAGCTCACCGAGCTCGCCTGCGGCATCGCGGTCTTCGCCTTCTTCCCGTACTGCCATGCCAGGGGCGGCAATATTGTCGTCGAGTTCTTCACCGGCAGATTGCCTCCGCGCCACAAGACGGCGCTGGGCACGCTTCACAACATCGCCTTCACGCTGGTCGCCGGCCTGATCACGTGGCGCCTGTTCGTCGGCGGCATGCACAAGCTGGAGGACGGCGAGACGACGCTGTTCCTGGGCATCCCGATCCATTGGGCCTACTTCTCCGCGCTGCTCGGGGCGGGATTGCTGACCGCGATTTGCGTCCTGGTGGTCTACCGCCACGTGCACGCCCTTAGGCGATGAGCAGTATCGAGTTCGGCGGGCTCCTGTTCGGCGTCTGCCTGATACTGATCGCGCTCAGGATGCCGGTCGCGGTGGCGATGTTCGTCGTCGGCGGCTTCGGCTTCGCCTCGCTCGCGGGGTGGTCGGCGTTCCTCAACCTGCTGAACACCGCACCCTTCGGCCGGGTATCGAGCTACACGCTTTCCGTGCTGCCGCTGTTCCTGCTGATGGGTCAGCTGGCGACCCGCTCCGGGCTCAGCCGCGCGCTGTTCGATGCGGCCCGCGCCTGGGTCGGCCACCGCCGCGGCGGACTGGCCGTCTCCACCGTCTTCGGGTGCGCGGCATTCGGCTCGATTTGCGGATCCTCGATCGCGACCGGAGCGACGATGGCCTCGGTGGCGCTGCCCGAGATGCGGCGCCACGGCTATTCCGGGGCACTGGCCACCGGCACGCTGGCGGCCGGCGGAACGCTCGGCATTCTGATACCGCCGTCGGTGATCCTGGTGATCTACGCGGTCATCACGGAGCAGTCAGTCGGCAAGCTCTTCCTGGCCGCGCTACTTCCGGGCCTCGTCGCAACGCTCGGCTACGCGGTCGCGATCGCCGTCTATGTCCGGCTCAGGCCCGACGCGGGGCCAGTGGTGCCGGCCCTGCCGTACCGCGCGCGCTTCCGCAGCCTGGGCGCGGTGTGGCCGGTGGTCGCGATCTTCTTCTCGGTCATCGGCGGAATCTATTTCGGCGTCTTCACGCCGACCGAGGCGGCGGCGATCGGGGCTGCGGCGACCGCTCTGGTCGCGCTCGCCTCCGGGCGGCTGAGCTGGTCGGCCTTCGTGTCGAGCCTGCTCGAGACCGCGCAGGCCACCGCGATGATCTTCCTCATCCTCATCAGCGCAGAGATCTTCAACAGCTTCCTCGCGCTGTCCCAGATTCCCGCCGCGCTGGCAGATGCGTTGGCAGCCTCGGGGCTTGCGCCGATATCGATCATGGTCGGCATCGTGCTCGTCTACCTGATCCTCGGCTGCGTCATGGACAGCCTGGCCATGATCCTGCTGACCGTCCCCGTCTTCTTCCCGTTGGTAACCGGCCTCGACTTCGGCTACACCGAGGAAGAGATTGCCATCTGGTTCGGCATCCTGGCTTTGATCGCCGTCGAGATCGGCCTGATCACGCCGCCCATCGGCCTCAACGTCTACGTGATCAACTCCTTGGACGGAAAGACCCGGCTGGGTGAGTCGTTCCGAGGTGTCGTGCCGTTCGTGCTGAGCGCGCTCGTTCTTCTCGCGATCATTCTGTCGCTCCCCGCCATCTGCCTTTGGCTGCCGGGTCTGGGCTAGCGCCACGCGTGCGTTTGCCGTTGAATGGGAGCGGCGAATGCGCGCGCGAGGATGCCTCAACGAGCGGGGTTCTGCTCGTTGAGGTCGCCCGACGCACCGGCGGGGTCGTCGTCGCCGCGCTCTCCGCAGGCAACAGGGATCAGGGCATGGGACTCGACGAGTCCGACCAGCGCCCGGAGAGCCGGCGTCATCCCGACGCGAAGATCCCGGTTCCGCTCAGCATGGGCCTCGCCCTGCAGATTGCCTGTCTGGTGCTGCCGGGCGCGGTGATGATTCCGACGGTCGTGTTCCGGGCGGCCGGCCAGCCCGAGGACGTGCTGCTATGGGCCGTGTTCGCCTCCGTCGTGCTCTGCGGCGTGACCGCGATGCTCCAGGCGCGGCGGATCGGCCGCTTCGGCGCCGGCTACATCCTCGCGATCGGAACGTCCGGGGTCGCCATCGCGGTCAGCATCGCCGCCCTCTCCGCCGGCGGCCCGGCGTTGCTCGCGACCCTGGTCGTTGTCCTCGCCCTGGTCCAGTTCGTCTTCTCCGCACGTCTTTCGCTGTTCCGGCGCATCCTCACACCGACCGTCACGGGCACGGTCCTGATGCTGACGCCAGTCACGATCATGCCGGTGATGTTCGACCAGTTGAAGAATGTGCCGGACGGCACGCCGCCGTTGGCCGCCCCGCTCAGCGCGGCGGCGACCCTGGTCGTCATCGCCGGCGTCGCGCTGACGGCGAAGGGACGGGTACGCCTGTG
This sequence comes from Alphaproteobacteria bacterium, assembly GCA_022826345.1. The sequence continues at coordinate 36,789 of JAJDVB010000079.1, read as the reverse complement.
GGCGCCGATCATCGGAATCGTCGCGGGCTCGTTCGTCGCGGGCGTGTTCGGTCTCTACGACATCGACCGCATCGTCCAGGCTTCGTGGATCGGTATTCCGACGCCCGAATGGTCGGCCCTGGACCTGCGCTTCACGCCCGACTTCTGGGCGCTGCTTCCGGCCTTCGTGTTCATCGCCCTGGTCGCCACTATTCAAACCATCAGCGGCGCCGTTGCGATCCAGCGCGTGTCGTGGGCCGGGAGCCGGGCGGTGGATTTCCGAGCGGTGCAGGGCGCCGTGGCGGCCGACGGGGCGGGCAACCTGCTGTCGGGCCTGGCGGGCACGATGCCGCTCGGCTTCCGGCCCACGGGCGCGTCCATGGTCGAGATCACCGGAATCAGCTCCCGCCGTATCGGCCTCGCGCTCGGGGCGGCGTTTATCGTGCTGGCGTTCGTTCCCAAGGCGCTTGCCGTGATCCTTGCGATACCGGGTCCGGTCATCACAGCGTTCGTCGGCGTCACGATGGCGACGATCTTCGTCATCGGCATGAGGGTGATCATTCAGGACGGGATCGACTACCGCAAAGGCCTGATCGCCGGGGTCTCGTTCTGGATCGGCGTGGGCTTTCAGAACGAGGCGATCTTCCCCGAGCATGTCACGGCGTTCGCCGGCACTCTCCTGAAGAACGGGATGTTGACCGGAGGCATCGCGGCGATCCTCATGACCATGTTCGTCGAGCTGACGAAGCCGCGCCGCCGCCGGTTGGAGGTGGCGTTCGATCCCTCCGCCCTGCACGAGATCCGGACGTTCATCGGTGCGTTCGCGTCGCGAAGAGGCTGGGATGCGCAGATGGTGGAGCGCCTCGATGCCGTCTGCGAAGAGACGCTGCTGACGCTCCAGCGACAGGACGAGCCCGGTGCGGACACCGAGCGTCGGCGGCTGCTCCTCACGGCACGCAGCGAGGACGGCGGTGCGGTGCTGGAGTTCGTTGCCTCGAAAGGCGAGGAGAACATTCAGGACCGGATTGCGCTGCTGGGCGAGGCCAGCGCTGGCGGGATGATCGAGCGGGAGGTCTCGCTACGGCTGCTGCGTCACCTGGCCTCGTCGGTCCGCCATCAGCAATACCACGACACAGACATCGTGACCGTCCGTGTGGAGCCGCCGGGGGCGAGGATCGCCAGGGGAATCTAGGCTCTTCGCGCTGCTACGCGGACGCCATGGATGGAGCGCAGAATGCCCCTCCGCAGCCGTCAATTGACAGGGTGAGAGGAGCCGGCCTAGCGTGATCGAGATGGGTTATCCGAAGGACAGGGAGAAGACCGATGTACGTCGTCGCATTCGTCACACACAAGCCGGGACGGGTTGAGGCAGGCAGCGAGATTCAGGGCGCCTTCATCGACTATCTGCGTAATCATCCCGATCATCCCGACGTTGTCGTCCATAACGCCGGCCCCACTCTCTCCGATGATTCGGAGTCCATCGTCGGCCTGCTCGTGATCGCCGAGGCGCCGTCACTTGATGCGGCACGCGCTTTTCTGGCCGACAGCCCCTACGGCAAGGCGGACATCTTCGCCGACGTTCAGGTCCGGCCGTGGGAGTGGAGGACGGGTCGTCCCGGCTAGTGCCGGCCAGAATCCACGACTGACGCTCGACCACGGGAGCCCTCATAGGACTCGGATCGAGAACGACGGATCGCCGCTGCACCGGAGCGGCCTCTGAAGGCGCAACCCGCCCTGTGGTTTCGACGCTACTGGATACCGACCGGACAGGCGTGCTGCCACCCGCGCGGCCCGGCCCGGCGGCGGTGCTATTCAAACGATAGACGAGTACGCAGCCACCCGCTGGCGGGCGACTGTTTTCCCAGGAGAAGCATTGCCATGGCCATCCGAACCGCAGTGATCGTACTCACGATCTGCCTGTTCGCCGGGCTCTCTGTTGTGCCCGGGCCGGCGCTCGCCGCCGACGGAAAGCTCCGCATCGGCACGGTGGGCGACTATCCGCCGTTCAGCTACGACGACGATGCGGGCGAGCCCGCCGGCTTCGATATCGAGATCGTCGGCGCGCTCTGCGCGGAGATGGGCGTGGACTGCGAGCTCCAACGGCACGAGTGGGAGGCGCTGATCCCTGAGCTGCGCGCGGGGACGTTCGATGCAATCGCCGCCAGCATGTCGATCACCGAGAAGCGCCGCCAGCTCGTGAGCTTCACGGACCGGTACTACAGCAACGTCGTCCGCTTCGTGGCACGTGAGGGATCCGGGTTCGACCCCGCAAATGCCGCCGGCACGACCATCGGCGTCGCGCGCGCCACGGTGTCCTCCGACTGGCTCGAGGCCAACATGGCGGGCGTGGCGACCATCGAGCTTTACACCGGGCAGCAGGAGATGCTGGACGATCTCGTTGCGGGCCACCTGGATGCCGTCCTCGGAGACGGGCTCGGCTACCATGCCTGGCTCCAGAGCCCGGACGGAGCCGGGTTCGAATTCGCCGGCGAAGGCCTTCGCCTCGACGAGGGGATCGGCATCGCGGTCCGCAAGGAGGACGAGACGCTGCGCCAGGACCTGAACCGGGCGCTTCGGGCCATCCTGGCCGACGGCACCTATGAGGCGATCAACGCGCGCTACTTCCCCTTCAGCATCTACTGAGTTCTCGGTCAGGCCTGCACACACTCTTAACCCCGCTGCCTGTTGAACGACCCCGCCATACTGAAGAGGAGGTGTGAGCCTGACACCGCGCGCCCGCCGATGATCGCCCGCCGCATTCGCGCTTCGACGACGAAAGACAGCAAGCTTTCACCGCTCACCTGCGCAGTCGGCTCAGACGCACGGACAGATTGGACGGCATCATCGTGAACGCCAGATACTCGTCTACGTCCGTGACGCCACGCACCGGCTCCACCTGGAAGTTCCGGCACAGCATCGCGAGGACCGTCCTGATCTGAAGCAAGGCGAGGCTGCGACCGGGGCAGAGGCGCGGACCGCCCCCGAATGGAACGAATGCACGGCGATCGTGCGGAATACTTCTCTCCTCGCGCGCCACAAGCCAGCGATCGGGATCGAAACAGGCGCCGTCACCAAAGTTCTCGTTCCGTGTAGCCATGCGCCTGACCAGCATCATGATCGGCGTCCCCTTGGGTATCGCGCAGCCGAGGATCGTGGCATCGGCGACGGGCTCGAGCACATGGAGCGGCGCGACGGGCTTCAGACGCATCACTTCGTTGCAGAAGGCGTCGAGGAACGGAAGTTCGGTTGTCTGCTCCAGGCTTCCGATGACCGGCTCGGGCGCCACCACCGCGTCAACTTCGCGCCGGACCCGCTCGAATTGCTCCGGATACTTCGTGAAATAGTGGACGGTCCAGGCCATGCTGTTCGCCGTCGTGTCCTCACCCGCCAGCAGCAGCGTGCCGGCGTTGGCAAAGATCTCGGCGTCGGTGAACCCGGACTCCTCGGTCTCTACCGCCGCCAGGATGGCCTCCAGGAAGTTGGTCGGCGCATCGCGCCGTTCGGGCTCGGCCGCCATGCGCTCCCGCGTGGCGCGGACCATGTCTCCCACCTCCCGCTCCAGCGCCACCAGCGCCCGGTCGAGCGCGCGGTCCGAGGGCAGGCGGATGTAGCGCCACCAGGGGAAGGCAGCGTTCACGCGCCGATGCAGCACCGGGAAGACCTTGTCGAGATGCTGCTGTATCACCGGGCCCGGCGTCTCCAGCGTGTTGGCATCGACGCCGAATGCGAGCTGCATGGTGACGTCCACGGTAAAGCGCATCAGGTCACGGCACAGGTCGACGGGTTCCGAAGCGTCCGCCGCCCGCTCCCAGCGCCGTTGCAGGCGTCCCACCGTCACCGCCAGCGTCGGAAAGAAGTCCTTGAGTTTCGCGCGGTTCAGAGCGGCGGTGACGATCCGGCGCTGTCGGCGCCAGTCCTCGCCCTCGGCCGCGAAGACGCCCTTGAGGCGCATTTCGGTGGCGACCGACTCGAGCATGGTGGTGCGCCGGAAGCCCTCGGGACGCTGCACCAGGATGCGCTGGATGGCCGAGCGGTCCGAGACCACCGCGATGCAGTGTGGCCCGATGCGAATCCGGAATATCGCGCCGTACTGCTCCGCCCAGTCTTCGAGGATCAAGTGGAGCCGGTCGAAACGGATCCGATGGAGGTTGCCCAGCAGCGGCAGTCCCCGTGGACCGGGGAGGTCGCCGAGCGACGTCAACGCGCTCTCGCTCTGCGTCATGGCACCATTCTCCGCCGATTCGGGCCTTGGGCATAGCGCCCCACCCGAACCGACACGACTCATAGAATAAGCACAGGAACAACCTCAGCCGCCAACCCGGCGGCCGGACCGTCATCGCGCCGACATGCTGAGCTGCCCTCGCCATCGACGCGAAGCGACGTCTCCTCGTCGAGCCTCAACGCCGTCCTGTCAGCTTGCACCAGCCAGTCGTCCATCCCGCGCGCTCCACCTACCGCCTCAGTCAGAGAGCAGAATGAGCGCTACAATCGACCGCAAGGGGAAGTGTAGAGCGCCCGCACTGATTGCCACTGTTTACTCCCGGTGCCTGAAAGACACGTAAACAACACGCAACACACAAGAAAAATATACTGACATCACAAAATCTCTGTCATGATTAGAAATCTTTCTGGCGATGACAGGCGGGTGAGTTCTGATCCGCGCCGCCGATCTTCCCCTGACAAGGTCGCTCCTATCGGCTCCTGTTCATCGTTGATATAAAGACAAGCAAATGAACCTCAATACAATCGTCGGCATCCTGACTGCCCTCTGTGTATCGATCACAGTCCTCGCGACCGACGTTTACGCAAGCACGCTCGATCACGTCAGGGCGGCGGGCACACTCAGATGCGGCATCAACCCGGGCCTGCCGGGCTTTTCTCATACCGACGATACTGGCCGTTGGTCCGGCTTCGAGGCGGCCTATTGCCGGGCGCTGGCGGCAGCCGTGCTGGGTGATCCGGACAAAATCTCCTTCGTCACATTAACGGGGAAGACGCGCTTTCCGGCATTGGCCTCCGGCGAAGTCGACATCCTGTCGCGCAACACGACCTGGACCTTCTCACGCGATGTCGACCTGGGCTTCACCTTCGTCGGGATCAATTACTATGACGGCCAGGGTTTCCTCGGCCACCGGGAGCTCGGTGTGGAGAGCGCCACCGAACTCGACGGCGCCTCGATTTGCATCCAGACCGGCACGACCACCGAGCTCAACCTGGCCGACTTCTTCCGCGTCAACGGCATCACCTATGAGCCGGTGCCGCTTGAAACGAACGCCGAAGCCCGTGCGGCGTACAAGGCGGAACGCTGCGACGTCTACACGACAGACGTTTCAGGCCTGGCGGCAACGAAGTCGACCTTCGACGACCCGGACGCACACATGATCTACCCGGAGATCATCTCGAAGGAGCCGCTGGGGCCGCTTGTGCGCCACGGCGACGACCAGTGGGCGGACGTCGGGCGCTGGGTGCTCAACGCGCTGATCACCGCCGAGGAGCTTGGCGTGACCCAGGCGAATGTCATGGAGTTAGCGAAGGGAACGGATCACCCGGAGATCAACCGGATGCTGGGCACGGAAGGCTCTCTGGGCGAGATGCTGGGCCTCGACGCGCGGTGGGCGGTCCGTGCGATTGCGGCGGAAGGCAACTACGCCGAGATCTTCGAGAGATACCTCGGCGCCGGCAGCCCGCTCGGCCTGCCGCGCGGCCTCAGCGCCCTCTACGGCGACGGCGGCGCCCTCTATTCGCCGCCGTTCCGCTGAAGTGTCGGAGAGCAGCCGCCGTGCCGACAAACCGCCGTATGTGGTTAGGCGCTCCGGCTCGAATACGCCGCTACCGATGACTGGTGGCACGACCATAGGCGTCAAGCCGGGCCTCCCTTACAATGATGATGTGCTTGAAAACGTGCTGACGCTGGCGCCAGGAGACGCAATTTTCCTCTACACTGACGGCGCGACAACCAGATGAGTCTTGAAGATCACCCTCATTCTGGCCGCCACTGCATTTGGCAGCGAGCAGCGAGGTTGCCAAGCCGACGCCGCGGCGGCGGGCGGAAGTGGCGCCGCAGTGGGTGACTGACTGCCTTGGGTCCTTCTCAAAATCTTTCGTCGCGATCGGATCGCGGTGGAATTGAAATCCGAGAAAGGGTAACAACCGCACAATTCCCACCATTTGGCGGCGACCGATCGTTTCCGTCCGTCGTCAACACCTGAGCAGGACGGTGACATGCTGACATTCGTTGAAGAGACTTGCCTCTTGCTTCTGGATGAGAAAGGCAACGAGTTCCTGCCCATACACCCCAACATCGTGGAATGCGCCCTGGCCGGCGCCGTACTTGTGGACTTGGCGTTCGCTTATCGAATCGACACCGATCCCAAGACGCTGACCGTCATGGACCGTACGCCGATCGGCGAGGCCATGCTCGACCGTATCCTGGCCAAGATCGGCGAACAGGCGGAAACTTCTGATACCGCTACTTGGATAAAGACGTTATCCGCCGACGAGTCGGCAGCCATTCAACAACAGGCACTCGACCGACTCGTAGAGCGAGGCATTCTGGAGCAGCAGGATAAGAAGTCTCTCTTGGGCTTCCGCAAACGCCGCTATCTCACCGTCGATGGCGAGGCAGCACGCGAGATCAAGGGCCGCATAAAGACGCTCATTCTCTCGGATGACATACCCGATCCTCGGGATATCGCTCTGCTCTCTCTGTTGGATTCCTGTGGTATTCTTCCCGAAATTTACCTCGACGTCGAGTTCAAGAGCGTCGGCGCGCGAATAAAACAACTCCGCAACATTGACCTTGTTAGCCGCGACGTGTTCAACGCCGTTACCGACATCGAACGCGCAATCGTCACAGCTCGTGCACACGGAGCCCACTGAGATTTGTCGAAGGAAACGAGGAATTGTTCACAAATATAGCGGCACAATTTTCTCTGCGCAAATGGAGTTCTAGATCAAACTTCATTGTCAGACAATCACGCGAAACGAGTCAAAGGCGTCGACACACAAGCGCTTCTCCGAGGCGTGTGCAGAGCACGACACCACGGGCGTTCTCACGAATCGCAAAACGAGTTGAGCCATGACACAAGAGCCAAACGCTGAAATACTGGAAATGCGTTCGACTCCCTTCAAGATTCTCGTCGTAGACGACGAACCTGACTTGGAGCGTCTCGTTCTGCAGCAGATGCGCCGGGAGATTCGCCGCCAGCAGTACGAGTTCGTCTTCGCTCACAATGGTATCGAGGCTCTTGAGCTGCTCAGCCAGGATCAGAACATCGATTTGGTGGTCTCGGACATCAACATGCCCAAGATGGACGGTCTTGCGCTCCTTGAAAAGATTTCTGAAGTCAATGCGGACGTGCGTTCCGTGATCGTGTCAGCTTACGGCGACATGAAGAACATTCGCACCGCGATGAACCGGGGCGCTTTCGATTTCGTGACCAAGCCCATCGACTTTGCAGACTTGAAGGTCACGATCGAACGGACATTGCGCAACCTGCTTTCGTGGAGAGAGGCGACAGAATCGCGTGAAAAGCTTCTGGCAATACAAAACGAGCTCGATGTAGCCAGCAAAATGCAACAGTCGATCCTTCCGACCGTCTTTCCCGCAGATTCTCGGTACCAGGTGTTCGGCAGCATGTCGCCCGCTCGGGAAGTGGGCGGGGATTTTTTTGACATTATGAGATTGGAAGAGGGACGTATCGGTATTGCGGTCGCGGACGTGTCCGGCAAAGGCGTTCCTGCCGCCCTCTTCATGATGTCTTGCCGTACTCTTCTCAAAGGCGCAGCCATCGGCACCGCTCGCCCTGGCGCGGTGCTGAAGGAGGTCAACCAAATTCTTCAAGAAGACAACGAAGCGATGATGTTCGTCACGCTGTTCTACGCAATTTTTGACCCGGAAAGCGGGGAAATGGTGTATGCAAACGGGGGCCACAATCCGCCAGTGATTGTTAAAGCCGATGGAAGCTCCAGCGAGATTCCCGTAGCGAGTGGGATCGCGCTCGGCGTGATGCCTGACATGGATTTTGCGGAAGACGCGCTACAGGTCGCGCCGGGCGAATCAGTCGTATTCTATACCGATGGCGTTACGGAAGCCGAGAACGCCAAGGCAGAGTTGTTCGATATGGAGCGGCTGCGGATGGTCTTTACCGGAGTGCCTCCGAAAGACGCGAAAGAAGCCAACAAGGCGGTTTTCGAGGCCGTGAGCGCATTCGCAGGCGACACGCCGCAATCCGACGACATCACTTGCATAACGCTCTATCGCTGCGAGCCATGAGGATAAGTGTTGGGCTCTATTCCCGCGTCGACGCGGGGGAGCGACGAGCGGCGGAGTTTCGACGCATTCCCGTCTCGTGCATGCGAGACGGCCCCGTCGCGCCCGCAGAGCGAGCGCTGGAGCGTCCAATCTGCAACGATACAACGGGGAAGCGGATGAGGCGGACGGGTGGTTTGCGCTCGGCCTTCCTCATGGCCGTCTGGTTCACGCTTTCGGGTGCCGCGGCGGTGCAGGCAGAAGAGCCTGGGGTGACCGACCAGCAGATCCTCTTCGGACAATCGGCGGCTTTCAGCGGTCCCGCGCAGGACCTGGGCAAGAACCTGCGGCTCGGTATCGAGGCGGCGTTCGAGGAGGCGAACCGGGGCGGCGGCGTGCACGGGCGCACGCTCGTGCTTCGGTCTCTCGACGACGCCTACGAGCCGGAAGCCGCGATCGCCAATACCCGCCAGCTGATCGCCGACGATGGCGTCTTCGCCCTGATCGGCGCAGTCGGCACACCGACCTCCCGCTCAGCGACACCCATAGCGGCCGATGCGGGCGTTCCCTATCTCGCGCCCTTCACGGGCGCCGAGTTCCTGCGTGACCCCAGGTTGCGGAACGTGATCAATCTGCGCGCGTCCTACTACCAGGAGACCGAGGCAATGGTCTCCCGCCTGATCGGAGATCTGGGAATTGACCGGGTCGGGGTGATCTATCAGGACGATTCCTTCGGGCAGGCCGGCTATCGAGGGGTACGCCGGGCGCTCGAACGGCGCGGGTTGGCGCCCGTGGCGATCGGGGTCTATCCACGCAACACCACTGCCGTGAAGACGGCATTGCTCGACGTGCGGCGCTCTGATCCCGGAGCCGTCATCCTGGTCGGAGCCTATGAGCCGGTCGCCGCGCTGATCGCCTGGGCGCGGCACACCGGCTTCGATCCCGTTTTCCTGACGATTTCCTTCGTCGGCAGCAACGCTCTGGCGAGAGAGCTGGGCGCCGCCGGCGCCGGCGTCTTCGTGACCCAGGTGGTGCCCTTCCCTGACGGTGACGAGCCTGTCGTCACCCTGGCTTATCGCCGCGCTCTGGCCGCCCATTCGCCCGAAGCCGTGCCGGGCTTCGTCTCGTTCGAAGGCTACCTGGCGGGCCGTCTGGCGATCGCGGCTCTCGAGCGCTGCGGCCGTGAGGTTGACCGGGCTTGCGTGCTCGACAATCTGCGCCGCGCGGGCGCCATCGATCTCGGAGGCTTCGAGCTTCGATACGGCGGCGAAGACAATCAGGGTTCGGACGCCGTCTTCGTCACGGTGATCGGTGGGGACGGCCGCTACCATCCCATCGACACACTTGGGCGCGCCGTGCAGCCATGACCACGTTGGCAAGACGGCTGCTTGACAGTCGCTTTCGACTTTCGACCCAGCTCTATCTGGGTATCGGGGGCGCCGTTGCGCTCACCGTCGTCGCCAGTGTGGTCGGCCTGGTCTCATTCGATCACGTCGCTGAGGTTCAGAACCGCGTCAACGAGGGCAGCGTGCCCGAGATGGTGACGGCCTTCGGCGTGGCGCAGCAAAGCGGTGCTCTCGTTGCAGCCGGGCCGCGGCTGACGGCCGCAGCGACGCCGGAAGAACTCGCCCACACCGTCGCGGATATCTCACATGACCGGCAAGCCTTCGAAGCCCAGGTGGCTGCGCTGCCGGATCAGGGAGCGGAGGAGCCGCGTTTCGAGCGCATTCGCACCCAAGGCAATGCCTTGCTCGCGAATGTCGGTGCCATCGAGGAGTCGGTGGCTGAAGGCTTCCTGCTCGCCGAGCGCAGCCAGGCGTTGCGCGCCGAAATCGCAGCCCTGCAAAGGGAGCTCGCCGCAGCATTGATTCCGGCCATCGACGACCAGCTCTTCTACACGATGACGGGCTATCGGGAACTCGGCGAGGCGCCGGCACCTCGAGCGGTGCACAGATCGGAAGACGAGCTCAACCGCTACCGTCACATGGCGGGATTGCAGGCGAATGCCACGATTGCGATCCAGCTTCTGGCGAGCGCGTTCGACGTCTCCGACATCGCACTGCTGGAACCACTCCGGGAGCGCTTCGAGGCCTCCGCCGGCAAGATCGAGCGCGGCTTGTCTGCCCTGGGCGCCACGCCCCTCCATGCCAGGATTGCACCCGCCTTGTCCCGTCTCGTCGATCTGGGTCTGGGCCAGGATCAAGGCTTCGATTTGCGGGCTCAGGAACTTTCTCTCGATGAGCGTCAGACGGCGCTGCTCGCGTCCAACAACAATCTTGCCGTCGAACTCGCCGCCGAGGCGGAGGGGCTGGTCAGCGCGGCGCGTGAGAGCGTCCAAGACGCGGCTGGGGCGTCCTCGACGGCGATCAGCACCGGCGGCAATCTCCTGCTTGCGATCAGCGTGACCAGCATCGTCGGGGCGGTGCTGATCTCGTGGCTGTTCGTCGGCCGCGTGCTGATGCGGCGCCTCGGGCGGCTCTCGGATCGGATGCGCCGGATGGCCGAGGGCGATATCGAAGCGGAAGTGGTGGTCGACGGACGAGGCGAGGTCGCGGACATGGCCGCGGCGTTGGAGGTCTTTCGCCGTCACGCGCTCGAAGTCCAACGGCTTAACCTGGTCGAGAAGCTGGCAGAGGAGCTCAAGGGCAAGAACGAGCAGCTCGAGGTCGCACTCGCGAACCTTCAGCGAGCGCAAGACCAGATCGTCATGCAGGAGAAGCTTGCGGCGCTCGGCGAGCTCACTGCCGGCGTGGCACACGAAATCCGGAACCCGCTGAACTTCGTCAAGAACTTTTCAGATGTAACGGAGCAGCTGCTGGAAGAACTCCTGGAAGAGCTGCAAACGGTTCTCCCTGAGCCGGTCGACGGGAAGGAGGACGAGAGCAGTGCGCTGATCCGAGAGATCAGCGGAGACATCACGGAAAACCTCAGATTGATTCGGGAGCACGGCGAGCGCGCCAACCAGATCGTACAGCACATGCTCAGCATGGGACGTGATTCGGGCGGGCGGCAACCGACGGACATCAATGCCTTGCTCGACGAGCATGTGCGACTTGCCTACCACAGCGCCCGGGCAAGCGATGACAGCTTTCAACTCGACATCGTCGAGGACTTCGATCCGGCGGTCGGATCTCTCGACGTCGTCACTCAGGACGTGGGCCGCGTCTTCCTCAACCTGGTCGGCAACGCTTGCCAGGCGACTGCCGAGAGGCGGCGCGCCGAGGAGGCCGCAGACGCCGCAGATGCCGGCCCCGATGGTTCGGAAGGAGGCGCTTACGAGCCGACGCTCACCCTGGTCACCCGGCGATCCGAAGACGGGGTCGAAATCCGGATCAGAGACAACGGGAGCGGGATCCCACCCGAAATCATCGACGACATTTTCAACCCCTTCTTCACGACCAAGCCGCCAGACCAGGGCACCGGCCTGGGCCTCGCGCTCTCGAGCGACATCGTTCGCCAGCACGGCGGCGAAATCAGGGTGGAGTCCGAAGTCGGCGTGTTCACTGAAATGATCGTTACGCTGGCCGCGCAACCGCCTCAGCAGACCGAGGATGACGCGGCCGAAGACGAGGCGGAGTTAGAGGACGAGCACCCCAAGGAGTCGCCCTTGCCATCGTGAAGCGAGGCGGGAAGCCACTCTTCGGGCATGCCGCATAGGCGAGGAGGGATGGGCATACCTCGAATGAGGTCGCCGACGAGGAGAAGCGTCCTTCGGTACGGCCTTGCCGGCTGCCTGTTGGGTTTTGGCTGGCGTCCATCCGGCGCAGCCGCATCATCGGGCGTGACCGACAGCGAGATCGTGTTAGGCATGTCCGCCGCGTTCTCCGGTCCTTCCCGCGGTCTCGGCATCGAGCTCTTCCGCGGCGCCAGCGCCTATTTCGAGCACATCAACCGCCAGGGCGGCGTCAGGGGCCGCAGAGTCGTTCTCAGAACCTACGACGACGGCTATCAGCCTGACCCGTCGGTTCAGAACACGATGACCCTGATGCTGGAAGACGAGGTCTTCGCCCTCTTCGGCTATGTCGGCACGCCGACGGTCACTCGCGTTCTTCCCATGCTCAAGAAGTTTCAGGAGAGACAGGTCTATCTCTTCTTTCCGTTCACCGGCGCGCAGCCGCAGCGGGAGCCGCCGTACGGCCCCTTCGCCTTCAATTTGCGCGCCTCCTACCGGCAGGAGACCGCAGGCCTGGTTCAGAACTTCGTAGGGATCGGTCGCAAGCGCATCGCCGTCTTCTATCAGGCTGACGCTTACGGCCGCAGTGGGTGGGCGGGCGTGCGCCGTGCCCTGAAGTCCTTCGGTGAGCGGATCGTCGGCGAGGCGACCTACAGGCGGGGCTCCAAATTCACGGGCATCATGCGCGATCAGGTGGAGATCCTGAAGGCATCGCGCCCCGATGCAGTCATCTGCATCGGTGCTTACGCCGCCTGCGCCGCGTTTCTCCGCGACGCGGTGGATCTCGGGTTGCGCGTGCCCATCGCCAACGTGTCCTTCGTCGGCAGCGAGAACCTTCTCAATCTCATCACGCAAGGGCGCGACGATGGCGAGCGCTACACCGAGCTGCTGGTGAACTCGCAGGTCGTTCCCAGCTATCACGACGTGGGGATTCCTGCCGTCCAGCAGTACCAGGAATTGATGGCGCGATACGACCCCCAGCCTCCACAGGAATTACTGAGAGAGGATTACACGCCCTTCTCCCACAGCTTCGTCAGTCTAGAGGGTTTCCTGAACGCCAAGCTGATGGTCGAGATACTCGATCGCCTCGGCGACAAGCCGGAGAGAAGCACGCTGGAAGAGGCCGTCTTCAGCATAAGTAATTTCGATTTGGGGATTGGTGAGCTGGTGTCGTTCGGGCCGGAGCGCCGCCAGGGCTTGCAGAAGGTCTACTACACCGTTGTGGACGAGGGCCGCTTCATTCCCCTGGACAGCTGGCAAGACAGGTTTGGCTGACATGAAGATCCAACTGGCTGACATGAAGATCCAGAAGCTCTTCCGAAAGACCCTGTTCGGCGTGTTCTTCCTGTTCGGCGTGATCGGCATATCCACATCGGTTCTCTGCATTTACACGGTCGATACGCACCTGTCCGAAGAATATGAATCGAACAGCAGGGATATCGCCAAGACGATCGCCGATGCCAGTGTCGACATCCTGTTGAACAGGAACCTGACGGCGCTCCAGTCCCTGATCGACCAGTTCGTCGAGATTCAGGGAATCAGCTACATCTACATCACGAGCGAGACAGGGGAGTTTCTGGCGCACACCTTCGTTCCGGGCATTCCGGAGGAGATCAGGACCGGTGACGCGACCAGCACGGTGACGGTGGAACGAAGCCTGCCCGGCATGGGCGATTTCGTCGAGGTCGCGAGTCCGATCCTGGCGGGCGTCGCCGGCGCGGTCCACATCGGCAGCGACACCGGGCTGATCGCGTTGAAGGTCCAAAGAGCGATCGGCCAGCAGGTCTACCTCATCTCCATCATCTTCGTGGTCGGCATTCTCGCCGCGATCTGGCTCGTCGGCCAGGCGGCCAGACCGGTCGACGGTGTTCTCGCCTTTGCGGTGAAGCTCGCACAGGAGCGAGAGGCCGACAGCCGAGGAAACGAGAAGCTGCTCGCGCGTAATGACGAGGCGGGAGAGCTCGCGCGCCTCTTCCTCTACTTCTCGCAGGTGATGGATCGAGACAAGGCGGACGGGCTCTCGCAGCCGGGCGGGAAGGAATAGCCTTCCGGTGGCTCATTCTCGCACAGCGGCAATTCTCTACTGCACCGTCCTGCAGGTTTGCTTCGGGACCGTCTACGCGTGGAGTTTTTTTCAAACGCTTCTCGTGAGGCAGCTCGGCTGGTCGTTCACCGACACGGCGCTCGCCTTCAGTATCACGATCTTCTCTCTCGGCATGTCTGCTGCGGGCGCGGGCATGATTCTGCCCAAGGTGGGGCCGCGGCGATTGGCGCTTGCCGGCAGTGTGATGTTCTCGGGCGGGTACATGATTGCCGGCCTCGCCCTGCAGCTCGACAGTCTCGCGCTCTTTTATCTCGGTTACGGCGTGATCGGCGGTGCTGGGATCGGGCTCGGCTACGTCACGCCCGTCGCGACAGTGGCGAAGTGGTTCCCGGACAAGAAGGGACTGGCGACGGGCATCGTCGTCATGGGTTTCGGGATCGGCGCGGTCGTTCTCAGCAAGGGACTGGCACCCTTGCTGGTGGTTGAGACGGAAGGAGATCTCCCACTTCTGTTCATCTGGCTCGGCGTGGTGTTCGCCGCCGTCTTGATCCCGTGCAGTTTGGCGCTGCGGGATCCGCCTGCGGAGCTCGCGAGCCGTCTGGATAATGCAACGGCCTCCAGCAGCAGCGTGCAGGACGAGCCGGACTCGACCGCGCGCTGCCTGTATTCGGGCGAATTCGCCGTCATGTGGCTTGTCTTCTTCTTCAACATCGCCGCAGGTATCGCCGTCATCAGCTTTCAGTCACCGCTGCTCCAGGACGTGTGGGGACTTGCCGATCCGTCCGTGGAGCCGGAAACCCTCGCCGAGTATGGCGCGACGTTGATTGCTGCCAGCTCGCTCTGCAACGGATTCGGGCGGCTCTTCTGGGGATTGCTGTCCGACCGCATCGGCCGCATCCGCGTGTTCAGAATCCTGCTGGCCAGCCAGATGATCGTCTTTGGCATCCTGATGACCGAGCGCGATCCGTGGATATTCTCGGCTCTCGTCTGCTACATCATGCTTTGCTTCGGCGGCGGCTTCGCGACGATGCCCTCTTTCGTGCTTGACGTCTTCGGCGCGAAGAAAATGTCTGCGGTCTATGGCGTCATGCTGACGGCCTGGGCGGCGGCTGGCGTCTGCGGCCCCCTCTACATCGGCTATCTCAAGGACCAATACCCCGACCGCGCCATCATCTACTGCTTCTTGATCGGCGTTCTGATCCTGGGTCTCGGGTACGTGTTCTCCTACCTGCTGAGCGACAAACGCATCCAAATTCAACGGCCGAGCGTGGAAAGCACGCTGCGCGAACACGGAATAGCGATACCGCGTCGTCGGCGAGCAAACTAGCCTGCCGCAGTCTCGCCTCATTCCTGGCGTTTGTTGGGCAGGTGCGTCCGGCAATCCCGATCGCTGCCGATCAGTGCTACGCTGAGGCGTACGCGACTCCACTGACCGTCCGGCCCGCCCGAAAATGAAAATCGCCGGCATTGTCCTCGGCAGCCTCGTGCTCCTCGCGGCACTCGCGGGCGGTGCCATCGCCTTCGTGTTCTTCCACTACGGCCGAGACTTGCCCGATCACAACCAGCTCGCGGCCTACGAGCCGCCGGTTATGACCCGCGTTCACGCCGGCGACGGGCGTCTGCTCGCCGAGCACGCCCGCGAGAAGCGGCTGTTCGTGCCCGTCAGCGCCATGCCGCAGCGCTTGGTCCAGGCTTTCCTCGCGGCCGAAGACAAGGCGTTCTACGAGCACTTCGGGGTCGATCCCATCAGCGTGGCGAACGCGGTGGTCACCAACCTCGTCAACATGGTCGGCAACGGCGAACGCCGGCCGATCGGCGCGTCAACCGTGACCCAACAGGTGGCCAAGAACTTCCTACTCTCGAACGAGCTCTCCTTCTCACGCAAGATCAAGGAAGCCATCCTTGCCATGAGGATCGAGGACGCCTTCACCAAGGACCAGATCCTCGAGCTCTATCTCAACGAGATCTACTTGGGCGCGGGCTCCTACGGTGTGGCGGCAGCGGCCCTCAACTATTTCGACCGCTCCCTCAACGCCCTTTCGCTCGAAGAGATCGCCTATCTGGCGGCCCTGCCCAAGGCGCCGAACAACTATCACCCCGTACGCAAGCACGAGGCCGCTGTGGCCCGGCGCAACTGGGTGCTGGACCAGATGGTCGCGAACGGCGCGGTTAGCGAAGCCGAGGCCGAGGCAGCGATGCAGGCGCCGTTGCGTATTCGGAATCGGGCGCCCGAGACCTTCGTCGAGGCACCGCATTTCGCCGAGGAGGTGCGGCGTTGGCTCCAGGCGCGCTACGGCGACGACGCGCTCTACGAAGGCGGCCTCTCGGTCCGCACGACGGTCGATCCGGCGCTCCAGGCGATCGCCGACCGAGCGCTCAGGGGCGGCCTCGTCGCCTACGACCAACGCCGCGGCTGGCGCGGCCCGCTCACGCAGGTCGACCCGGCGGGCGATTGGCGGCAGATGCTCGGCGCGGAAGAGCTGCCGCCAGTGCCGAAGCCGTGGCGCCTCGCGGCGGTGTTGACCGTGGAGGCCGGCCGCGCGGAAATCGGCTTCGCCGATGGCGCCGTGGGCGCCATCGCGCTCGACGACCTCAGGTGGGCGCGCAAGGCGCGCGGGAAGGGCAGGCTCGGGCCGGAGGTTACCGCCGCGCACCAGGTGCTGAGCGCGGGCGACGTGGTGCCGGTCGAGCCCGTGGACGGCCGAGAGGGTGCCTTTGCGCTTCGTCAGATTCCTGCGGCCTCGGGCGCTCTGGTGGCGCTGGATCCGCACACCGGGCGGGTGCTGGCACTGGTTGGCGGCTTCGACTTCGCCACCAGCGAATTCGACCGCGCGACCCAGGCCCGGCGCCAGCCGGGCTCCGCCTTCAAGCCGTTCGTCTATCTGGCGGCGCTCGATCACGGCTACACGCCGGCCTCCATCGTGCTCGATGCGCCGGTGGTGATCGACCAGGGCGAGCACCTGCGCAAGTGGAAGCCCGCGAACTACACCGAGCGGTTCTACGGCCCCAGCACGCTCAGGGTGGGGCTCGAGGAATCGCGCAATCTGATGACGCTCCGCGTCGCCCAGGACATCGGCATGAGAACCGTGGGCGACTATGCCGCGCGTTTCGGCCTGCACTCGGACCTGCCGGAGCTGCCGTCGGCCGCGCTGGGCTCGATGGAGACGACGCCGCTCGACCTGGCCGCCGCCTATGCCATGCTGGTCAACGGCGGGCGCAAGATCGAGCCGGCCTTCGTCGAGCGCATCCAGGACCGCAACGGGCGCACGGTCTATCGGCGGGACGCCCGCGCGTGCGACCGCTGCCGGCCCGGCGAATGGCATCATCAGTTGCCGCCCATCCTCCGTGACATTCGGCCTGTGATCGCCGATCCGCGCACCACCTACCAGGTCGTCTCGATGCTGGAGGGCGCGGTGCAGCGCGGCACCGGCCGCGCGCTCCGTAAGCTGGACGCGACGATCGGCGGCAAGACGGGCACGACCAACGAGTTCCGCGACGCTTGGTTCGTCGGCTTCACCCCCGATCTGGTCGCCGCCGCCTACGTCGGCTTCGACCAGCCGCAATCGCTCGGGCGGAAGGAGTCCGGCGGCCGCGTGGCGGCGCCGATCGTGCGGGATTTCTTCGCCGAAGCCCTGGCCGACAAGCCGGCCGTGCCCTTCCGGGTTCCCCCCGGTATCCGCTTCGTGCGGGTGGAGCGCGGTTCCGGCGCGCTGCCGGGCCCCGCCAGCGACGACGTGATCGTGGAGGCGTTTCTGCCCGGCACCGAGCCAACGCAGCGGGCGGCACTGCGGGCCGCCGAAAGCCTGGACGGCGCGCTCGAAGCAGGCGCGGTTCCGTTCGAGGGGCTGGGCGCCGTATATTGAGCGCCCACCGGAAGGGCCCTGTCGATGCGCGCCGAAATCCTGTCTCTCGCCGATGACATCAAGCAGTCGCTGACGCTGCTGAGGAGGCACCTTTGACCTCGACGGCGCCCGAGACCGCCTGGAGGCGCTGAACCGCGAGGCCGAAGACCCGGACCTCTGGTCCGATGCCGAGCGCGCCCGTGCGGTGATGCAGGAGCGTACCCGGCTCGATGCGGCGGTCGCCATCTTCCAACGTCTGGAGCAGGAGTTGGAGGACGGCCTCGCGCTTGCCGAGCTTGCCGAAGAAGAGTCCGACGAGGAGGCCTACGGCGAGGCGGAAGGCGCGCTTGCCACGACCCGCGAGGAGGCGAAGCGGCGCGAGCTGGAGAGCCTGCTCTCGGGCGAGGCGGACGGCAACGACGGCTTCCTCGAGGTCCATGCCGGCGCGGGCGGCACCGAATCGCAGGACTGGGCCGAGATGCTGCTGCGCATGTACGTCCGCTGGGCGGAGCAGCGCGGCTATAAGGCCGAGTGGATCGAGGAGAGCCCCGGCGAGGAGGCGGGGATCAAGTCGGCGGTCATCAAGGTCTCGGGCGAAAGCGCCTACGGCTGGCTCAAGACCGAGAGCGGCGTGCACCGCCTGGTCCGCATCTCTCCCTTCGATGCGGGCGCGCGCCGCCACACCAGCTTCGCCTCGGTCTGGGTCTACCCCGTGGTGGACGAGACCATCGACATCGAGATCGCAGACAAGGACCTTCGCATCGACACTTACCGTGCGTCCGGCGCGGGTGGACAGCACGTCAACCGGACCGACAGCGCGGTCCGCATCACCCACCTGCCCACCAACATCGTCGTCCAGTGCCAGGCCGAGCGCTCGCAGCACCGCAACAAGGCGGAAGCGATGTCGATGCTGCGCGCCCGCCTCTACGAGCGCGCGCTGCAGGAGCGCGAGATGGAGGCGCAGGCGCTCGCCGAGCAGAAGAGCGACATCGGCTGGGGCCACCAGATACGCTCCTACGTCCTTCAGCCCTATCGCATGGTGAAGGACCTCCGCACCGGGATCGAGAGCAGCAACCCCGACGCCGTGCTCGACGGCGGCATCGACCAGTTCCTGGCGGCATCGCTCGCCGCCCGTATCGGTTCCCCGGCGGAGGGCGCGGGCAGAGGCTGAATTCCCATCGGCCCGCTCGGCCGGCGAAGAAGCCTGTTTCGCAGAAAAGCACCTGCGATAGGGCGGGTGCGAAAGGTAGTATTCCGCTTCGCTAACTTGTTTTAATTCGCGTCTGACAGTGATCTAATGATCGCCACCGCACGTCCTAAAGCCCTACGGGTGCTTCGGATGTTGCACCGAAGCTCACCCTTTGTTCACTGTCGATCCTTGATCGCTGATTGCTTGAGGGCTTCGACACTACCCGAATCCGATAAGGCAGGCCGGTCGTTTCTTCCACAGTACAGTGGTCACAGGCGGTGTCACGAGCGAGGTCTCTCAACTATTACATACAATGTGTTTTCGTCCTTCTCTGGAAGAGCATCATATTCTTCCTGTGTCATCGCCTGGGGAAGGCGTCTTTCTATAACATCCATACGTTTATCCATTTGGCCAATTCGATGCTCCATTTCTCTCATACGTTCATTCATCTGATCTATTCGGGTTCCCACACGCTGAACCTTATGATGGATTTGCGAGGTCTCGCCACGAACCTCAGCTACTCCAGTACCGAGTTCTGACACACCCTTGTGCAGAGGCGCCACCCCTTTTGACACTGCTTCCGCAGTGGCCTCTCGAAACACGTCCCGCAACGCGAGCGCAAGTCGGTCGATGCCTCCATTCAGATTTTCCAGATCACTGGTCATCAGCTAACCTCAAAGGACATTTCACCGGAAAGTGTAACTGGCATCGGCAAGATTTGTCCATCAGTATACGTTGCAGACTACAGCGACTCTTGGTGGGCCGCGGCGCCCGGGTCCTCAGCGAGGGCGCGGTCGATGGCGGGCCTGATCTCGCTGGCGAAGGCCCGGATGGTCCGCTCAGCCTGAACCATGGTAGAACCCGCCGCCTGGATGTTCAGCATCATGTGGCTCGCGCCCGAGGCGCGGATGTCGGCGGTAAGCCGTTCCGCGACCGTGGCGGCGTCGCCCACCGGCAGGCTCGCCTCCATCTCCTCCAGTGGCGGCTCGCCGGAGAACGGCTTTTCCACGAGCATGCCGCCGTCCATCGCCTCCTGCCGGTTGCGGAGCGCAGCGGCGAAACGCATCTGCTGGCGCGCTTGGACGAGGTAGTCCCGCGTCTCCTCATCGCTCTCGGTCACGCAGACGAAGCGCAGGATCCCAAGCTCGTGCTTTTCCCCGCCCAGGCCCTCGGCGGCGTAGGACGCGTCGATGCGCTCCCGCTGCTCGGCCAAGTAGTCGGCACCGAACCAGCGGCCGGTGATGATCGGCACGAAGCCCCGCCGCGCCGCCAGCCTGTGGGTCGATTCCGAATCTCCCGCGATCCAGATCGGCGGCACGCCACCCGGCGGGCGTGTGCTGATGTTGGTCTCCGGCAGGGCGGTGAAGTCGCCGTCGAAGTTGAAGGTCTCGTTTGCATAGGCCCGGTCCATGAGCGCGAGGAACTCGTCCAGCTGAGCCTTGGAATCACTCAGATCGGCGCCGAAGCGCTCGAACTCGTAGGGCTGGTAGCCGCTGCCGAGCCCAAGCAGGAAGCGATCCTCGCCCAGCAGCGCCTGGGTCATGCCGATCTCGGCGAGGAGCCGCACCGGGTGATAGAGCGGCACCACGATCACCGCCGGACCAAGCTTGATTCGCGTCGTGTATCCCGCGCAGTGATTGACCATGAGCAGCGGCGAAGGGCAGACGCAGTAGTTGGAGAAGTGGTGCTCGGCGAACCAGGCGGCCTCGAAGCCCGCCTCTTCGGCCCATTGCGTCATTTGCACCGCGTTGCCGAGCACCTCGGAGACCACACTTCCGCGGTCCCGATAGCCCATGAGACAGAACAAGCCGAAGCTGACCATGCCACTCACCGATTGCAGAAGGGAACACGAGCGCCCGCGTGCCGGGCGGCGGGATTGTAGCGCATGGCGCGCGCCGCAGCTTGCTCAGCCTCGCCGAACCTTCGCCAGAGCGGCGGCCACGACGCCCAGCAGGAGCAGCGCCGCGATCAGCCACATCACGGCGCGGGGGTCGCCGTGGTCGAGCAGCAGCCCCACGACCAGCGGCGCGACGGCGGCACCGGTATCAAGACCGGAATAGACGAAGCCGAACACCCGGCCTCTGGCATCGGCCGCCGCGGTCTCGCGCACCAGCATGTCGCGGGACGGGAAGGTAAGCCCGACCAGAATGCCCGCAAGCGCAAAGGGGACTCCCAGGACCGCTGCCGGGAACAGGCCGAGGCTGATGGCGACGAAGAACGCCGCCGCCGACGCAAGGCCCGCGCCGATGACGAGCTGATGCCGTGAGCCCGTGCGTTCGGCCATGAAGCCGCCGAGCAGCACGCCCCCCGATGCCCCGAAGAGGAACACCGAGAGCAGCGGCGCGCCCTCGGCAATCGGCAGGCCGTAGAGCTGGTCCATCAGAGCCGGGAAGAACGACTGCAGGCCGATCGTGGCCCCGCTCAAGAAGATGAAGAAGGCGAAGCAGAGCATGACCGGGACCGAGACGAGCGGAGCGACACCCTGCCTCACGGCGGTGAGCCAACCTCCCTCGGTGGCGACCGACGCTCGGCCTTCGCTGAGGCGCGGGCGGGGCACCGCCGGCGTCTCGTCGCTCGCGTCGAGGAACAGGTGTCGGTTGAAGAACAGGGCGACGAACAAGAGAAGTCCGCCCGCCCCGGCTACGATCAGGGCGGGACGCCAGCCGAGCTCAAGCGCGAGCCCCACCATGACGATGGGCGCGAGCGCGTAGCCGAGATTGCCGCCGAGCGTGTGGAAGCCGTAGGCCCGGCCGTGGCGGGTGCGGCGGATGCTCACGGTGAGGATGGAGAGGTCGGCCGGGTGGAACACGCTGTTGCCGAGCCCCGCCAAAGCGGCAAGCGGGAACAGCATCCAGAATTCGGACGCGAGACCCATCAACAGAATTCCGGCGCAAAGCAGCGCCAGCCCGCCCAGCAGCACCGTGCGCGCCGGGAAGCGGTCGACCAGGAAGCCCGCCCCAGTCTGTGCGACGCCGGAGCTCACGTAGAACACGGTCATCAACGTGCCCAGCTCGGTGTAGCTGACCGCGAACGCTTCCTTCAGGTGCGGGAAGAGCGGCGGCAAGGCGAGCTGGTAGAAATGGCTCGCGCCGTGGGCGAGTGAGATCAGCCCGATGACGCGGGCCTGCCCGCGGCCGGGCGCCTCCTCAACGGTCATCGCGGCTCGTCTCGGATAGGCGCCGCTCCCATAGCGGCACCGGGTGGCGCGCGAGACTACGCCGGCGCCGCCCAAGCCGGCAATGGGCGGAGCCGGCCATGGCCGCCGCTGCAAACATTTAGATTTCTATGGGCAATGGTTGTGTGTTACACACACACAACCATTGCCCATAGAAATACCTGTGAAGGAGAGCCACCATGTCGAAATATGCGCCCTTAGAGGACCACCTGCGCGACACAGGCCAGGAGTCCGTGCCGATGACCTTCGCCGACATTGAGCAAGTCATCGGCGCAAAACTGCCGCAATCGGCCTTCATGCACCGGGCGTGGTGGTCCAATAACCCCACAAACAACGTCATGACTCGTGCTTGGCTCGAGGCGGGCTACACGACGGCGGAGGTAGACATGGCTGCGCATAAATTGGTGTTTTGCAAGGCCGTGCAGTACGGACCGGCGGCCAAGTCCGCGAGCGGCGAGTTGCGGGACGAGCCGCAAGATTCCACAGTCACCTCCGGGGGTTTTCTTTCTCGTGTCTTCGGTGCGCTCGAGGGCACGGTGACGATTAAGCCAGGAACCGACTTGACGGCACCGATCGACACGAAATGGGATGCGACTCGGTAGTCGGCGATGCCCATTTACCTTCTCGACACCTGCGCGGTCATCTGGATCGCGAACGGCGAGGCGCTGAGGGAACCGGCCGCAGGCGCGTTGGAGGGCGCGCCTGTGCATGGCCGCGGGGTCTTCGTCTCCCCCATCACCGCGTGGGAAATCGCCATGCTCGTGGAGAAAAACAGAATTGCGCTCGCGATGAGCCCCCAGATGTGGTTCGAGAGAATTCTCGCGTGGCCGGAGCTGGCGCTCGCGGAACTGCCGCCGGAGGTTTTTATCGCATCGTGCGCCCTGCCCGGTGCGCCGCCCGCTGATCCGGTGGACCGCATCCTCGCCGCTACGGCGCGGGCTTTCGACTACACGCTGGTGACCCGCGATCGCCACCTCCTCGCCTACGGGGAGGAGGGGCACGTGCGGGGCATGGGGTGCTGACACGCAGCCACAGAGGCTCCGCGCGCACACAATCCGGCATATAGTTGCTGGGTCTCGGCTTCGCGCCCGTCGGATATGCGCGGGCGGGCGACGGGAGCGTCGGAAGGCTGAAGGAGGTGGGAGATGGTCAAGATCGAATGCGTGGTGGAGGCCAACAACTATCTCGGTGAGGGGCCGGTCTGGGACCCGGTGGACGGCGTCCTCTATTGGGTCGACATGCTGGACAAGGAGGTCTGGCGCCTCGACCCTCGCTCAGGCCAGACCCGTACCTGGACGCTCCCCAAGACCGTGGGCGCGTTTGCGCTGCGGGAGCAGGGCGGCGGTGTGCTGACCATGCGGGACGGCTTCTACTTCATGGACCTCGAAAGCGGCGAGACCGAGCTCATCGCCCTGGTCGACGCCGACGAGCCGCGCACGCTCTTCAACGACGGCAAGGTGGACCGCCGCGGCCGCTTCTTCGCCGGTGGCGAGGACGAGATTTCGGAATCGCCGATCTGCGGCCTCTTCAGGCTCGACCCCGACCTCACCGTGCACGAGCTGGAGCGCGGCATCATCTGCAACAACGGGCCGAGCTGGAGCCCCGACAACAAGACCTTCTATCACACCGATTCCTACATGCAGGATATCTACGCCTACGACTACGACATCGAGACCGGCGCGATCTCCAACAAGCGGGTCTTCGCCAACACCCACGACGAGCCGGGCATCCCCGACGGCTCAACGATCGACGCGGAAGGGTATCTCTGGAACGCGCAGATCGTCTCCGGCCAGCTCGTGCGCTACGCGCCGGACGGCACGGTGGACCGCCGCGTGCCGGTGCCGACCAAGACCATCACCAGCATCATGTTTGGTGGTGATAATCTCGACGTGGCCTATCTTACCTCGATGGGTCGCACGGACTTCCTGGGCCCCGAGGCTCAGAAGATCTTCGGCGAGGCGTCGAAGCCGCAGCCCCACGGCGGCGGCATCCTCGCTGTCTCCGGCCTCGGCGTGCAGGGCCTGCCGGAGCCCCGCTTCGGCGGCTGATCTACGCGCCTGCCGGCAGCCAGATCAGGCGGGGCGCGTCGACGAAGAGTAGGCCGCAGGTGATGGTGCGATCCGGGAAGACCGCGGCGAGCGCCGCGCGATAGCTCTCCATTTGGGCCATGTAGGCCTCCGGCACGGCCTCGCCTTCCGCCGGCGCACGGCCTGTCTTGTAATCGAGGGCGATGACCTCCCGCTCGCGCACTAGCAGACGGTCAACTCGACCGTCGATATCTCGTCCGCCGACGCGGGCTGAGACCGGGACCTCAGCCAGCGTGTCAGGAGCGAAGTAGGGGGCGTACGCCGGATTCTCGATAACGGCGATCATGGATGCTGCTAGGGCCTCCTTCTCTACTTCGTCGAGGTCGTGCTTCGCTAGCAGACGGCGCGCTTCGGCCAGGCGCGTCGCCGGTGCTACCGCGGGAAGGCGCTCCAACAGCTTGTGGGCGGCGTCACCGCGCTCCTGCGCTTGTCGGTCGGTCGGATCGATTGGCGAGTGAGGCGCTGGCTCCCCGAGCGCGCGTGAAGGCGCGAGCGGGCGGGGTGCCGGCCGCTCTTCGGCCGGCGGCACGAGCAGTTCCGGCGGCGGAGGCGGGAGTGCATCGGCTTCTGGCGCGGGCTCGGCGGGTGAGGGGAGCGGCGCCGACTGCGGCTCGACATAAACGAGGCCCGCACCTTCGGGCGTCTCGAAAGGCTGGACTCCTTTCAGGTCCTCCAACCCTGAGCGCACCAACGCATACCAACAATCGTCGGGCGGCTTGTCGCGACCCTGCCAGCCGCAAACGTAGAGCCGGTCTTCGGCGCGGGTCATCGCGACGTAGAGGAGACGGCGGTATTCCTCCTCTTGGGCGGCGCGGGCGCGGGCGCGGGCTTCGCGGGTGAGCGGGTCCTCCCGGCTCGCGCGGCCCGGCCACAGCAGGCCCTCGACCCTGCCGATGCCGTCCGTTCTCTCCTCCTCCAGCCAGACCAAGGGGTCCCGACCTCTCGGCTTGCGCATGGTGTCGGGCAGGAAGACCACCGGCGCCTCCAGTCCCTTGGCACCGTGCACGGTCATGATCCGCACCTCGTCCCGGCCCTGCTCGAAGTCCCTCTTGATCTCCGCGCGCCCATCCTGGACCCAGTGCAGGAAGCCCTGGAGCGAGGGCGGGTGCGTCCGTCCGTAGGCGAGTGCCAAAGCCAGGAACTCTTCGATGGCGTCTCCCGATTCCGGGCCGAGGCGTCCGAGCAGCGCCGCCCGCCCGCCGTGCGCGCCCAGAACCTCGCCGTAGAACTCGAAGGGCGGCATCCAGTCTGCGACGCCGAGAAAGGCAACGAGCGCCTCGTGCGCCTTAGTGAAGGCGGGGCACTCGTTCCGACGCCGGGCAAGCGTCGCCCACAGGCTCGCGTTGCGATCGTATGCAAGCGCAAACAGCGCGTCCTCGTCGAGCCCGATCAGCGGGCTCTTGAGCACGGTGGCGAGCGTCAGGTCATCGTCCGGCAGCAGGCAGAACGCGCCGAGCGCGATCAGGTCCATGACCGCGAGTTGCTCGGTCAGCACCATGCGGTCGATTCCCGCTACAGACACCCCGCACGTCTTGAAGGCGCGGAGCAGGTGATCCACGAAAGGCCCGCGCCGGCGTACCAGCACCAGCACGTCGCCGGGCCGGATGGGGCGGCCTCGCGCCTCGAGCCAGCCATCGCTGCCTTCGCCCGCTGGCTCCTGCGTCCACGATGCAACCCGCTCGGCGATGAGCGCTGCAAGCCGCGCCGCCGGATCGTCGGCCGCCTCACGTTCCACCGGCAACGACCACGGCTCGATCGGCGCCGCTTCTCCGGGCGCAACGGGCGGCCATAGCTCAACCTGGCCGCCTGCGCCCGCGCGATGCACCTGGTGGCGGATGGGCACGTCCTCGGTACTGACGCCGGCACGGGCCGCAGGCTGCGCGAACACAGCGTCGACCACCGTGAGCACTGCTGAGGTCGAGCGGAAAGACTCGGCCAGAGGAAGAGACGCCCACGGCCTTTCAGCAGACTCTGCCTGGCCTCGGAAGCTGCGATGGGCCGTGCTGAGCGCGCGGGCATCGGCGCCCTGGAAGCTGAAGATCGACTGCTTCTCGTCGCCGACCGCGAAGAGGGTGCGCGGCGCGGCGCGCGCGCCCTCCCCGGCGAAGAACTCATCCGCCAGCGCCGCGATCACGGCCCACTGCGCGGGGCTGGTGTCCTGCGCCTCGTCGATCAGCAGGTGGTCGAGGCCGCCGTCGAGCTTGAAGAGCACCCAGGGCGCGATGCCGGCGCGGGCGAGCAAGCTGCGGCTGATGGCGATCTGATCGCCGTAGTCCAGCACGGCATGGCGCGCCTTCTCAGCCCCGTAGAAGCCGAGATGGCGGGACGCGACCTCGATCAGGGCGGCGCTGCTCTCGGCCACGCGGGCGGCGTTCCAGCGGTCTGTGACCGCGCCGATCCTCTCCCGCTCCAGGCCGAGAGCTTCTGCCGCATCCGGGTGAACATCGCCGAGTTTCTTGGTGATGAATCTCTGGAGCGCGCTACCGTCCTCACGAAGGAACGCGCGGCGGTACATGCCAAACCCTGCCTTTCGCCCCATATGGTCGGCGTCAAGCCACGTCGCGATCGTCTGCGCGCGCCGTTGGTCCGTCACGGTCCCGCCGGTGAGCACGCCTGCCGCTTTCGTCAACGCCAGCCGGTCGAAGGCGCCCTCGGCCGATGCTTCTGCGAGCACGCTTTCCGCCGTCGCTCCATTGACCACGCCTAGCCGCGCGCGCAGCGCTGCGATGGCGCCGGCGGTGCCGCCGTGACGCTCCAACACGGCGGCGAAGCGGTCCCTCTCCCGGCTCACGTCCGCCAGCAGGGCGCCGAAACCTTCCTCGCCGACCACCGCGGTCATGGTGGCGAGATGGGCCGCGAGGGCGGCGTCCACCTCGGGCCGGGCGGCATGCAGCAGGCGCGCACGGGCTGCGCCCAACAAAGTGGTGCTCATGCGCTCGTCGGCGATCTCGAAATTGGGCGCGACGCCCGCCTCCAGCGGGAAGCGTCGCAGGAGCGACTGGCAGAAGGCGTGGATGGTCTGGATCTTCAGGCCGTCGGGCACGTCGAGCACGGCGGCAAAGAGCCGGCGCGCCCGGTCGAGCGTGGTGGGTCGGGGCGGAGCGCCGGTCAGCACGGTCAGCGCGGCCGAAAGCGTCTCGTCATCGGTGACGGTCCAGCGCGCAAGCTCGCTCGAAATCCTGAGCGCCATCTCGGCGGCGGCGGCGCGGGTGAAGGTGAGGCAGAGGATGCGTTCGGGCGCGGTGCCGCCCAGCAGCAGGCGCAGCACGCGATCAGTCAACACCTTGGTCTTGCCGGTGCCGGCCGAGGCGCCGACCCAGACCGAGGCCGCGGGGTCAGACGCCCGGTGTTGGGCCGGCGTTATGCCCGGTGCGTGCGCGGCCATCACACGTCGCCTCCCGGTACCGACCACTCCTTGTGCCGGGCGAGGTGGGCGTAATCGTTCCAGCGTGGGGCGAGCGCCGGGCGGGGCACGGGGTAGTACGGGGTCGCCGGATCGTCGAAGCGGGCGATCAGCGCACACAGACCGTCCGCTGCTGCGTCCGCGAGGTCGCCCGCGTCACCGCCGATCTGGGTGATCTCGCCGGCGGTCTCGGCACCGCTCAGCCGCCAGTAGGCGAGGGCTGCGACCTCGGCGGCGTCGACGTCCGCGAAGCCGCCCGCCTGAGCGATCGCCGCCTCCAGCGAAAGCTGCGGGCACCGGCCTTCGGTAACATGCTTCTTTGGCGGAATGCCGCCGGTCTTGTAGTCGATGATCTCCAGCGCGCCCGCCTCAGTCCGGTCGATCCGATCCGCCTTCGCCGTGAGGCGGAAAGGACCCGCCGGCCCCTCCAGATCGAGGACACCGTTCACCTCGGTCGCGAGCGGCTGGAGCGCGGGCCTGCGAGCCCGTTCGGTGTCGAGGAACCAGCGGGCGATCCGCTCGAAGCGCGGCCACCAGAAGGCGAGCACGCCGGGCCGCGCGCCTGCCGCCTCGAAGTGCGCCCGGCCGAGCGCCAGCAAGCGCGCCTCGGCATCCGGTGGCAGTGCGTCCGGATGCTCACGCACGAAGGCGTCCAGAATCCCGTGGATGATGCTGCCGCGCTCCGCCGCGCTCGGGTCCGCGTCGACGGGATCGAGGACCTTGAGTCGTAGAATGTCCCGCGCGTAGATGGAATAGGGATCGGCGATCCAGGTCTCGATCTTCGTGACCGAGAGCTGCCTGGGCCGCACGGTAACCGGCGGCGTCGGCGCCGGCGCGGGCCGGGGGCCGGAAGGCTCTGCCGGCCGGTCCAGGGCCGCCCACCAGGCGAGCAGCGCCCGCTCCATGGAGCGTAACGCCGCCGCACCCTCGGAGCCGCTCGGCAGCAAGGCATCGAGACGCTGGAGCCAACGCGCCGGGATGGTCGGCGTGCCTTCGATGCGCCGCGCCCGCGTCAGATAGACCTCCTGTGCGCCGCAGCACTGGACGAAGTCGTGGGCCGATAAGCCGATGCGAAGCTCCGGCGGCGGCAGGCCGAAGTCCGCGCGCATGGGACGGCTCATCCAGGGATCGCCCGCAGCCGCCGGTGGCCAGATCCCCTCGTTCAGCCCGCCCAGGATCATGCAGTCCGCGTGCTGCAGGCGGGCCTCCAGCGGGCCCCAGATTTGCAGGCGGGGATGGCGGCCGAAGGGCGGGCGGACCACATGGTCCTCCATCAGCGCATCGAGCAGCGCCGGGTAGTGGCTAGGCGCGACCGGCGGCAGCGCCGGCGCCGCCTCCAGGAGCCCAGCGACGAAGCGCGCTGCTTGCGTGCCGACCTCACCCGACCAGAGCCGCACAGCTCCGGCCTCGTCGTCGGTGGCCGAGAGCCATTCCGCGAATTCGACATGTGCTTGCAAGAGTTTGCGCGCGTCGACCTCTGGTAGCGCCATGAGGGCGGCGAAGGGCGCGGCGGCAGCTTCCAGGCTTTCGAGCCAGGGGCGGATGGCCGCGTCATGCTCCTTCAGCGCTGCCCGTAGGCCGGCAAACCCCGGCGCGGGGCGGGGGCCTCGCAGGATTGCCGTCTCCATCGCCCGCACGGCACGGCGGAATGTGGCGGGCGCTTGGCCGCCGGCTGCGAGCGGATGCTTCAGCGCAGCCAGCAGCGGAACCGGTGCGGCTCCTTCGGCAATCATGCGCGCTGTGAGCCGTAGAAATGTGCCGGGCGGCGTCTCCCCCAGCGGCTCGCCGGCGGAATCGTCCACCTCGATGCGCCAGCGCCTGAGCTCCGCCGCGACCCGGCGGGCCAATGCGCGGTCCGCCGTCACCAGCGCGGCGGTGCGGTCCGGCGTCTCCAGCGCGCGCCGCATGACGATGGCGATGACGCCCGCCTCCTCCTGCGGGCTCGCACAGTCGATCCGATGGAAGTCGCGGAGCGCGTCGGGCGCCGGCGGCGGCAGCGCGCGCCAGGCGGCGATGGTCTCCGCCGGGCGCATGGCGTCGGCGATCAGTCGCGAACGGGCACGGGTGCAGGCGGTGCCTGCTCCCTCGTCGACCGGCCACGGCAGGACATCGCCGCGCGTGACGCCGATGCAGTCGAGCAACCCCTTCAGCGCGTACTGCGGATGGGTGGGG
The DNA here is from genome assembly GCA_022826345.1 of Alphaproteobacteria bacterium. The sequence goes on along the minus strand of JAJDVB010000079.1, from coordinate 6,974 downwards.
CCGATGGCCTCCCAGGTCTCGTCGTCGGCCTCCGTGTCGAGCCCGGGGAGGACGACGGCGCCCTGCGGCAGGCGCGCGACGGTGGCGAGCAGATCGCGCGTCGCCGGCACGCTCCCGGTGGAGCCGGCGGCGATCACCGGATGCGCCGGTGGTTCCGCTGCCCACCGTTCGGCCAGCGCTTCCAGCAGGGCGTTGCGGCGCGCGGCCGGGTCCATGAGGCCCTTCTCCGCCAGATGCTTGGGCCATGTGTCCATGACGATCGCGAGAAAGCTCAGTACCTGCTGCCAATGTGCCGCGTATTCCTCCGGCGCGAGGTCGGCGAGCCCCAGTGGGTCGAGGCGGGCGATCTGGATTTCGTCGAGGAGGCCGGCAAGCGCGGGCGCGAGCCGCGCGGCTTGGTCCACTGCGCCCGCGCCGGTCAGTGCCGCGCCGCCCGGCGTCTCGCCCAGCATCTGGATCAGGCGTGCGAGCAGCAGCCGGCGCTCCAGCGGCGAGATGGCGTCGGGCAGGGTTTCGTCCTCTTCGTCGCCAAGGCTCGCTTCGTCCTCGTCGATGTCGCCAAGCGGGCGGATGCGCGGCGGCAGCAGAGCCCGCCCCGGCGCTGCGCGTAGGAAGGCGAGGCCGAGCGCCCGGCAGGCGCGGCGCGTTGGCAGCAGGATCGTAAGACGACTCAGCGCCAGCGGGTCGCTGGGGTCGAGCGGCACTGCCCGGCCCGCCAGGAGCCCGCCCGCTAGCGAGTCCACGAACGAGACATGGGGCGGCACCGTGTAGAGGGTGGGTGCGCTCGCACTCATCCACCCTCTCCGCGTCGTCCTCCGGCGAGATGGCGTTCGGCCTCCTCGAGCCCTGCCGGCGAGCCGACGTGAAGCATGTGCCCACAGTGCACCAGCCCGAACAGGCGGCCCGTAAGGATCGCCTCATCATAGTGGCGGTTGAGCGAGTAGGCGCCAGCGGGCGCCTTCGCAAAGAGACGGGGATGCAAGATTTGGGTGCCGGTGAAGACGAAGGGCGCGGCCTGCGCCCGACCGCGCCGGCTGAGCCGCCCGTCCTCATGACAGAAGAAGTCGCCCGCGCCGTCGTAGCCCAGCGCACGGGCCAGCGGGCAGAGCAGCAGGAGCGCATCCATCGTCTCGCAGTCCCACGCTTCGGCGAGGCGTGGCAGCGCCTGTGCGTTGCGCTCCGCCAAGACCACATCGCTGTTCACAACATAAAACGCGTCGTCGCCGAGCAACGGGAGGGTCCGGTGGACGCCACCGCCGGTCTCCAGCCGTTCTTCTTCGCGCGAGATGTGGATTCGCGGTGCACTGGGACGCGCCGCATATGTGTCGAGAAAGGCTTCGATTTGCGCCGCCAGGTAATGAGTGTTGACCACGATCTCCGCCACCTCGGCCTGTTCCAGGTTTTCCAGGGCGTGGGTGATGAGCGGCTTGCCGGCCACCGGCACCAGCGGCTTGGGCACCGTGTTGCTGATCGCGCCCATGCGCGTGCCGAGGCCCGCCGCCAAGACCATCCCACGCGTGGGTCGGGCGCTCACGGCGCGGGGCTCCGCGCCTGCGGCGGAACCCAGCGCTCGAACCAAGCTCTCACCGGGGCGAGCGCTAGATGGGCGAGGTTGGCGTCGAGGTGCCGCCACACACGCGGCAAATGGGCGAGGTAAGCGGGCTTGCCGTCCCGCTTCGCCAGCCGGTGGAAGACGCCGATGATCCGCACCGCGCGCTGCGCGCCGAGAATGGCGTAGGCTGCGTGGAACGCAGCCTCATCAAGTTTGGACGACGCATTGAGGTAGCGCGCCACCATCGCCTGTTCCAAGCCGGCACCGAGATCGCGCCGTGCGTCCTGCAACAGTGAGACCAGGTCGTATGCCGCTGGACCCAGACGTGCATCCTGAAAATCCAGCAGCCCAACCCGGCTAACCCCCGACATGCCGCAGCCGCCATCGCCCCGCACCGGTAGCCACATCAGGTTGCTAGCGTGAAAGTCCCGGAGGCAGAGCACCGCTGGCCCATGCGTCACCGCCTCCAGCGGCTCACGCCACGCCGCTTCGAATTCTTCCGCCATCGCGGGCTCCACCGCATCGTCGATGGCGGTCTCTAGAAAGAGCGTGGCATCGCTCAACATCCACGCGGGGTCGTAGTAGGGCAGGTCGGGCGGCACCGGCTGGCGATGGAGATCAACCAAAAAGTCAGTGGCTGACTCGTAGAGCGTGCATTCCAGGGAGGAGGCATCCGGCCCGGCGAGAAGGGCAGAAAAGCTGTTGTCGCCCAAATCTTCGAGTAGGGCGAAGCCCAGGGCCTCATCGACCGCGTGGATGTTGGGGGCGCTGTAGCCCATGTCTTGCAGCAACCGGGCGATCCGCACGAAGGAGCCGACGGAATGGCCCGGCGGTGGGTCGTCCATAAGCACCGCCGTGGCATCACCCTTTGTGAGCCGCTCGTAGCGCCGTGCCGAGGCGTCGCCGGCGAGTGGTCGGTACGTCGCATCGCCCCAGCCCGCGCGCGCGGCAAAGCCCCGGCGCTGTCCCTCGCGCTCGCTCACGCCTCCCTCTCCAGTTCTCGGGCAAGCGCCGCGGCCAGCGTCCCGCTACGCGGGCCGTGAGGGGTGATCGTGATAAGACGCGCCTCTTCGTCCTCGCCCGGTACAAGCTGCACCTGAAGCCAGTCGGCGGGCATCAGGTCACCCAGCTTCTCCGGCCACTCAATGAGCGAGATCGCGCCCGCAAACGCGTCCTCGATGCCGAGCTCGTAGGCGTCCTCCGGCCCGTCCAGGCGGTAGAGGTCGAAGTGCCAGATCGCGCCCGCCGCGTGCTCGTAGAGCTGCACCAGGGTGAAGGTGGGGCTTGGCACCTCCTCCGCCGGCCGGCCGAGCCGCGCGCGGATGAAGGCCCGCGCGAAGGCGGTCTTGCCGCTGCCGAGCGGCCCACAGAGCCCGATCACATCGCCGGGGGCCGTGTGCGGGGCGAGGTGTCGCGCCAGCTGCTCGGTCTCCGCGAGGGCATCCACACGCACGGCGAGGGGCTCGCGCGGCGTCGCGCTCTCTCCGGCCGTGGCGCTCGGCGCCCTATCGTCAGTATCGGTAGTGATCGGGCTTGAACGGCCCCTCTTGCGGCACCCCGATGTAGGCGGCCTGCCTGTCCGAGAGTTCAGTCAGCTTCGCGCCCAGCTTACCCAGATGCAGCGCCGCCACCTTCTCGTCGAGGTGCTTCGGCAGGGTGTAGACGCGGTGCTCGTAGTTCGCGTGGTTCTGCCAGAGCTCCATCTGCGCCAGCACCTGGTTGGAGAACGAGGAGCTCATCACGAAGGAGGGATGCCCGGTGGCGCAGCCGAGGTTCACGAGCCGGCCCTTGGCCAGCATGATCAGGCGCTTGCCGTCGGGAAACTCGACCTCGTCCACCTGCGGCTTGACCTCGTGCCAGGGGAAGTTGGCCAGCGCATCAATCTGAATCTCAGAATCGAAGTGGCCGATGTTGCAGACGATGGCGCGGTCCTTCATCTGGCGCATGTGGTCGATGGTGATGACGTCGACGTTGCCGGTCGCCGTGACGAAGACGTCTGCCACGCCGGCCATGTCGTCCATGGTGGAGACCTCGTAGCCTTCCATCGCCGCCTGCAGCGCGTAGATCGGGTCGATCTCGGTCACGCAGACGCGCGCGCCCTGCCCCCGCAGCGACGCCGCGCAGCCCTTGCCGACATCGCCATAGCCGTTCACCACCGCGATCTTGCCCGCGAGCATCACGTCGGTCGCCCGCTTGATGCCGTCCACCAGGCTCTCGCGGCAGCCGTAGAGGTTGTCGAACTTCGACTTGGTGACCGAATCGTTCACGTTGATGGCGGGCGCGCCAAGATGGCCGCGCTGCTCCATCTCATAGAGCCGGAGCACCCCGGTCGTGGTCTCTTCCGAAATCCCCTTGATGTCTGTCATCAGCGAGGGGTGCTCGTCGTGCATGATCTTGGTGAGGTCGCCGCCGTCATCCAGGATCATGTTGGGGCGCCAGCCGTTGGGGCCCTCGATGGTCCGGCCGATGCACCAATCGTATTCCTCCTCGGTCTCGCCTTTCCAGGCGAAGACGGGGACGCCGGCATCGGCCATGGCGGCGGCGGCGTGGTCCTGGGTCGAGAAGATGTTGCAGGAGCTCCAGCGCACCTCTGCGCCCAGCGCTCTGAGCGTCTCGATGAGGACCGCGGTCTGGATCGTCATGTGGAGGCAACCGGCGATGCGAGCGCCCGCCAGCATTTGGCGCTCGCCGAACTCGGCGCGGAGCGCCATCAGCCCCGGCATCTCGGTCTCGGCGATGGCGATTTCCTTGCGGCCCCACTCGGCGAGCGAGATGTCCTTCACCTTGTAGTCGGCGCCGTCAGTCATTCTTGGTTCCTTGCCCGCCTGAGCGGCTTGCCCGCCGCTGCCGGCGCGGCTTGTAGCACCGCCGCCGGGGGCTCACAACAGGAGTCGCCTATCGCCGAATGCGATCTCAAGAATCGCCGGGGAAGGTGTCGATCAGCTTCGCGATTCGGCCCGCCTCGGACTGGCCCAGAAGCTCCTCCGCATGCCGCGCCGCCGCCGCCGCGTCGAGCGCGAGAATGCGCTGCTTCACACGCGGAACGTTCGGCGGCGCCATGGAGAGATCGCGCAGGCCGAACCCCAGCAACATCGCGGTAAAGCGCGGGTTGCCCGCGAGCTCACCACAGAGATTGACCGGGATGCCGGCGCGTCGGGCTGCCTCCGTGGCGAAGCAGATCAGCCGGAGCACTGCAGGATGAAGCGGGTCATACAGGTGCGCGACCTGCTCGTCACCGCGGTCGATCGCGAGCGTGTACATGGTGAGGTCGTTGGTACCGAGCGAGAAGAAGTCGCTGGCGTCGGCGAGGGCGTCCGCTGCGAGCGCCGCGCCCGGCGTCTCGATCATGACACCGAGCGGAGGCGCCTCGGCGATCGCCACCCGCTTGCGGGTCAGCCGGCGGATCATTTTGTCCACGGCTTTCCGCACGTGCCTGATTTCGACCACCGAGGTGATCATGGGCACCAGGATTCGCACCGGTCCGTGAGCGCCGGCGCGCAGAATGGCCGCGATCTGCGCCTCCAGCAGCGCTGGCGTCTTAAGCGAGAGGCGGATGGCGCGGAGCCCGAGCGCCGGATTGACGCTGGGCGCGATGTGCTCGCCCAGCGAATAGGCGAGCTTGTCCGAGCCCACATCGAGGGTTCGCACGGTCACCGGTGCCCCCTCCATGCCAGCGATGATCTCCTTGAGCGCGACGTACTGCTCGTCTTCGCTCGGCGGCTCCTCTCGGTTCATATAGAGGAACTCGCTTCGCAGGAGCCCGATTCCCTCCGCGCCCGCCTCCTGCGCCTGCGGCAGCTCGTTCGGCAGCTCGATGTTGCATTGCAGGGTCACGCGCGCACCGTCTGATGATACGGCCGCGACCTCGCGCAGCCGGGCGAGTTGGCGCTCGCGCCGCTCAAGTGCCCGGCGCCGGCGCTCAAGGCGCGCAATCGTCGCCTCGCCGGGGTTGACCACGAGCCCACCGCGCACACCGTCCACCGCCACGATGTCGCCCGAGCGCACGGCGCCGGCGAGGTCCGCCACGCCCAAAACTGCCGGCAGCCCGAGCGAGCGTGCCATGATCGCGGTATGCCCCTCCGCACCGCCGAGCGCCGCGGCGAAGCCGCCGATGCGCGCGGGGTCCATCAGCGCGGTATCGGCCGGCGTGATCTCTTCGGCGATGATGATGGTGCCGGAAGGCAGGCCGGAGAAGGCCTGATAGCCCGCCCGAGTCAGGTTGCGCACGAGGCGCGCGCTAGCCTCGCGCACGTCATTGATCTTGCCGGCGAGATAGGAATCCTCCATCCCGGCAAAGGCCTGGGCGATCTCCGAGAGCTGCATCTGAATCGCCGCCTCGGCGTTGATGCGGGCATCCCGGATGCGGGCCTCGACGCCGCGCACCAGCCGGGAGCCGGAAAGCATCAGCAGGTGCGCATCGAGCAGGTAGCGCAGCTGGCCCGCGACCTCCTCCGGCAGCGTTTCGGCCTTGGCCTGCAGATTGTGGATCTGCGAGACGGAGAGCGAAACGGCCTCGCGGAAGCGCGCGATCTCGGCCTCGATCGCATCGTCCTCGATGCGGTATTCCGGCACGTCGATGAGGCCGCGCTCGACCACGTGCGCCGGCCCCACCGCGATGCCGGCGGAGACGCCGAGGCCCTTGAAGTGCCTCTCGGGCCGCTCGGCCAGCGCCTCGGCCGCGGGGCGCGCGACGGCCTCAGTCTTCATCGAAGCCGCCCTCGACCAGCCCGGCGAGCGCCGCGAGCGCCGCGTCCGCGTCCCTGCCGCAGGTCTCGATCCTGATCTCGCTGCCCGGTCCCGCCGCCAGCATCATCAGGCCCAGGATCGAGTGGCCCGAGACCCGCGTGCCGTTGCAGGAGACGGTGACGTCCGCGTCGTAGCCCGAGGCGGTCTTGACGAACTTCGCGGCCGCCCGCGCGTGCAAGCCCCGGCGGTTGCCGATCAGGCAGGTGCGCCCGTGGCTCCCCTCGCCGCACTCGGCCGCACTCTCGCTCACGTCCCGTCGTCCTCGAGCAGCCTGCCCGCGACATGGATATAGGTGCGCCCGGCCTCCTGTGCAGCGGCCACGGCGCTCCGCAGATCGTGGCCTGAGCGCACGCTCGCGAGCTTGATCAGCATCGGCAGGTTCACGCCGGCGATGACCTCGACGTTCGCGCTTTCCATGACCGAGATGGCGAGGTTCGACGGCGTGCCGCCGAACATGTCGGTGAGCACGATCACGCCGTCGCCCGCGTCGGTCTCGCCGATCGCGTCGAGAATGTCCTGGCGGCGCCGCTCCATGTCGTCCTCGGGGCCGATGCAGACGGCGCGCGTGCGCGGCTGTGGCCCGACGACGTGCTCGGTCGCCGCGACGAATTCCTCGGCGAGGCGCCCGTGGGTGACGAGAACGAGGCCGATCATCGGCTCAGCTCACCGCTTGCCG
>JAJDVB010000141.1 GCA_022826345.1 Alphaproteobacteria bacterium | reverse complement strand
TGGGGTGGAAATCGCCGGATCGCCCTCTTCGCCGACCCGAGAGCCGCAGAAATCTGCGACCTCGCTGGGGTAAGAAAAATCTCAGATCACCTGGAGCCCTTGCTCATCAAGGGATTCCCGACAGCGCACACGGCTCAGCATCTGGTGGGTGCCGAGATCGCGCTGGAGGCCGAGGGCTACACCGTAGCCGACCTCTACCTCATCGGCGGCGGCGCTGCGGCGATCTCGATCGAGGCGATCCGCGAAGGGCGCTGGGACGCAACCCTCGCTTACTTCCCCAAGACCATGGGGGCGCTCGCGATGGAGCAGATCGCCAACGCCATCGAGGGCAAGCCCGTGACCAACGCCATCAACATGGACGTCTCGGGTCCGCTGCAGGCCATGATCGACAAGGCTATTCTCGACGCCAACCCCGACTTCAGGGGCGAGTGGGAGCAGTAACCGACGTTTACCTGCTGGGGCCCCCTCCGGGGGCTCCAGCGGCCGTTTGGCGCCGGGAGGTGGCAATTTGACCCGACACTATCGGGTGTCCGCCGATATCGGCGGCACGTTTACGGATATCGTCTATCAGGATTGCAAGACCGGCGCCTGCGGCGCTGCGAAGGTTCTTTCGACGCCGGACGACCCGGCGCTTGCGGTGCTCCGGGGCATCGAGGCGGCGATCCCGACCGAAGCCGCGATCGATTTCTTCGTCCACGGCACGACGGTGGGGCTGAACGCGCTGCTCACCCGGCGGGGCGCCAAGGTGGCGCTGCTCACCACCGAGAACTTTCGGGACATCTACACGATCCAGGGCAACGACCGCGGCGAGATCTTCTCGATCCGCTGGAACAAGCCCGAGCCGCTCACGCCGCTGGAGCACACGTTCACGGCGCGGGAGCGGATGGCGGCCACCGGCGAGGCCGTGGCGCCCCTTGAGACGAGCGATCTCGACCGCCTCGTCGACGCCGTGAAAGAAGAGGGCTTCGAGGCGATCGCCATCGCCTTCCTGTTCTCCTTCAAGAACCCGGCGCACGAGCTAGAGGCCGCCGAGTACCTGCGCGCGCGCCTGCCCGACATCCCCATCGGGCTCTCTCACCGGGTCTCGCCCGAGTGGCGGGAGTTCGAGCGGACCTCAACCGCGGTGATGGACAGCTACCTCGCGCCGGTGGTGCGGGGATACCTGGAGACCCTGATCGGCGGCCTCGGCGATCGCCTGCCCGAAGGCCGGGGGCTGCACGTCATGCAGTCCAACGGCGGGGTGATGACGGCGGAATCCGCCAGCGAGACCCCGCTGCAGACGCTGCTCTCCGGCCCCGTGGGCGGCGCCATCGGCGGCAGGGCGCTTTCGGCCGCAACCGGGCGGCCCAATCTCATCTGCATCGACATGGGCGGGACCTCCTTCGATGCCAGCCTGATCATCGACGGGCTGCCGTCCGGCTCCAACCATGCCAAGCTGGAGGGGCTGCCCGTGCAGATGTCGGTGGTGGACATCCACGTCATCGGCGCGGGCGGCGGCTCCATCGCGTGGGAGGAGGCGGGCGCCATGCGCGTCGGCCCCCAGTCCGCCGGCTCCATGCCGGGGCCGGCCTGCTACGGGCTGGGCGGAACCGAACCCACGGTCTCCGACGCCAACCTCGTGCTCGGCCGGCTCGACGGCGCCAATTTCTCCGGCGGCGCAATGGCGCTGGACCGCGATGCGGCGGTTACGGCGCTCACGACCATCGGCGAGACGTTCGGGCTCACGACCGAGACCATGGCGCAGGGTGTCGTGGACGTCGTGAACGCCAAGATGGCGGATGCGATCAGGACCATCACCGTCCAACGCGGCATCGACCCGCGGGACTTCTCCCTCGTCGCCTTCGGCGGCGCAGGCCCGGCGCAGGCGGGCGCGCTCGCCGAGGAGCTGCAGATCCGCGAGGTGATCGTGCCGGTGCACCCCGGCGCCTTCTCCGCCTGGGGCATGCTGCAAACCGACGTGCGCCGCGACTACAAGGAAACGCTCTATTCCTTCTGGGACCTCGTGGAGCTCGCGGTCCTGGAAGCCGCGTTCACGGGACTTGAGGAGAATGGCCGCCGGCACCTGCTGGACGAAGGGATTGCCGAGGACGCGATCGCCTTCGAGCGGGCCATCGACTTCCGCTACTACGGGCAGGAATATGTCCTCACCATCCCAGTGCCGAGCGGGACCATCGACATGGATGCCGTGCGGAAGAGCTTCGATGTGGCATACGACCGGCAGTACGGCCACTCCAGCCCGGAGAACCGTGTCGAGATGGCGAACATCCGCCTGGCTGCGCTCGGCCGGCTGGCGCGACCGGATTCCGCGCCGCCTGCGCCGGAGCCCGCACGGCCCACGCGCGAGCGGGACGTCATCTTCGCCGGACGGCCGCTGAAGACGCCGGTGCTCGACCGCAACGGGCTTGAGATCGGCGATGCCGTGGCAGGCCCCGCGATCATCGAGGAATCGACGGCGACGACGCTGGTGCCGCCGGGCTGGAACGCCACGGTGATCGAGGGCGGTCACCTCTCCATGACGAAGGAGGCGGGAGCATGAACGATCCGATGCTGCGCACCGTCGCGGACCCGGTCACGACGGAGATCGTGCGCAACTTCGTCGTCTCCTGCGCGGAGGACATGAACGCGTCGCTCTGGCGCTCCGCTCACTCGGCGGTCATCTACGAGGGCCGGGACAGCGCCGTCGGGCTGCTGGACGCCGACGGCAACATGCTGGGGCAATCGAGCGGCGTGCCGCTCTTCATTGGCGCCATCGATGCCAACGTCCACCACGTGATGGACTACTACGGCGACGACATCGCCCCAGGTGATGTCTTCATCATGAACGACAGCTACATGCAGGGCTCGCACCTGCATGACGTGTCGGTGGTCGGGCCCATCTTCTTCGGCGGCGAGCTGATCGGCTTCGGCGCCGCGCGCGCCCACTGGAACGACATCGGCGCCATCGACCCCGGCACGGTCATGGGCTCCACGAACATCTACCAGGAGGGGCTGCGCCTGGGACCGACTCGCATCGTCGCGCAAGGCAAGCCTATCCGCGAGTGGTTCGACCTGCTGCGGCTCAACACCCGCATGCCGGACACGAGCATCGGCGACCTGGACGCCCAGATCGCCGCCGTTCGCACCGGCGAGCGCAGGCTCTCCCAGCTGCTCGACCGTATCGGCATCGAGACCTACCGAGCGGCCTGCGCGAGCATCTTCGAGCAGGCGCGGCGCATGGACCGCGAGGCGATCGCCGCGATCAAGGACGGCACCTGGTACCGGGAAGGTTTCTTGGACAGCGACGGCGCGGGCGACGACCCGGTGAAGGTCGCGCTGACGCTCACGGTCAAGGGCGAGGAGTTGATCGTCGACCTCGAAGGCTCCTCGGGCATCGTCCCCGGCTCGGTCAACTGCGGCGCGAGCCAGACCGTGTCCCTGCTGCGCCTCGCCTACAAGACGATGATCAACCCGGAGCGGGCGATCACCGGCGGCTCATTCGAGACGATGACCGTCCACATCCCGGACGATTGCCTCTTCAACGCCAAGGAGCCTGCGGCCTGCGAGTGGTACTTCACCGGCTTGGGCTTGCTGGCGGACCTCTTCATCTCCTGCCTCTCCGAAGCGATCCCCGAGCGCTCGACCGCCGCCCACTACGGGGATTCGATGGTCTCCCTCTTCTTCTCGGTCGATCGCAGGCGGGGCCAGTGGATGTCCATCGAGGCGACCGCCGGCGGCTGGGGCGGGCGCAACGACGGCGACGGCCAGAGCGCACTCATCAACCTGGTGAACGGCAGCTTCCGCAACATCCCCGCCGAGGTGATGGAGACGAAGTTCCCCGTCCGCCTTGAGGAGTTCGCCATCCGCCCCGATTCGGGTGGGCCGGGGCGGCACCGCGGCGGCTGTGGCGTCCTGCGCCGCTACAAGACCCTGGAGGATTGCTACTGCGCCCTCTGGTTCGAGCGTTCGCTCACACCGGCCTGGGGGCTAAACGGGGGCAAAGACGCGCGGGGCCCGAAGGTCGAGATCACCCACCCCGATGGGTCGGCCGAAGGGCCGCTCAAGATGCGGGCGCGGCCGGTCGCCGCCGGCACGGTGGTCGAGACCTGGACCGGCGGCGGCGGCGGCAACGGCGATCCCAAGGCGCGCCCGTTCGAGGAGGTGCAGCGCGACGTGCTTCGGGGTTACGTTTCTCCCGAAGGAGCCTGGAGGGACTATGGCGTCCGGATCACCTCGGACCTCGTCGTGGACGAAGAGGGATCGCAGCCACGCGCCTGACCACGGTTATGGCTGACGAGCCGGCGCTACGAGCCAACGGGATCGGCGTCGCCTTCGCGGGCGTCTGGGTCCTCAGCGACGTCTCGGTGGACATCCTGCCGGGCGAAATCCACGGGCTGATCGGCGAGAACGGCGCGGGCAAGTCGACGCTCGGCAAGGTCTTCGGCGGCTACTACGCGGCGAGCGCGGGCACGCTCGATGTCTTCGGAGAGCGGGCGAGCGCGTGGGACCCCCTGTCTGCGCTCTCCAAGGGCGTCGCGATCATGCACCAGGAGCTCCAGCTCGTGCCGGCGCTCACCGTAGCGGAGAACGTCTTCCTCGGCCTGGAAGACCAGCGCTGGGGCGTGCTGCGCCGCAGCGAGGCGCAGCGCCTCTCGGCGTTGATGGAAGCGAGCGGCTTTCAGCTGGACCCCAACGCCATCGTCTCCCGGCTCCCCATCGCCGACCAGCAGAAGATCGAGATCCTGCGGGCGCTCGCGCGCGATGCGCGGATCATCGTGATGGACGAGCCCACGTCTTCTCTCTCGCGGGACGAAGTGACGCAGCTACACTCGGCGATGCGGGCGCTGCGAGACGAAGGACGCTCGATCATCTACGTCTCGCACTTCCTCCACGACATTCTCGAGGTATCCGACCGGATCACCGTGCTGCGCGACGGCAAGCACGTGAAGACGGCGCCGGCCTCGGGCGAGACCCGGTCGAGCCTGGTCGCGGCGATGCTCGGCGGCGGCAAGAGCGAGACCCCGTTCCCGCCGAAGATCCGCCCCGAAAATCCCGAGCCCGTCCTGGAAGTCGAGGACCTCGAGAGCGAGCAAGGCGCCAACGGCGCAAGCCTCTCGGTCGGCCGAGGGGAGATCGTGGGCCTCACCGGCCTCGTGGGCAGCGGCAGGAGCGAGATCGCCCGCGCGATCGTCGGCGCGGACCCCGCAACGGGCGGCGAGGTCCGGCTCAAGGGCGAGGTCTATCGGAAGCGTTCGATACGGCGCTCTGCCGCGCTCGGCATGGTGATGTCGCCGGAGGACCGCCGCAAGCAGGGTCTGATCCTGACCATGCGCGTCTCGCCCAACATGACCTTGCCTCACCTCGGCCGCTTCGCGCACCTTGGGGTCATGCGCCGCCGCACCGAACGCTCGCGCGCCATGAGCCTGATCGAGCACTTCCGCGTGCGCCCGGCCGACCCCAACGGCAACGTCGCGACCTTTTCCGGCGGCAATCAGCAGAAGGTCCTGATCGGCAAGTGGCTCATGGAGAATCCCGACATCGTGATCCTCGACGAGCCGAGCCGCGGCGTGGACGTGGGCGCCCGTGAGCGGATTCATTTCGCGATCGCGGAGCTCGCTGCCAGCGGCACCGCCGTCCTGCTCATCTCCAGCGAGATCGAGGAGGTGCTGGGCCTCGCCCATCGCGCCTATCTGGCCGATGGCGGCCGCATCGTGGAAGAAGTGATCCCGGAGGAATCCAGCGAGGCGGACCTTCTCGCGCTGCTCTTCCAGCACCAGAGCCAGCGGCGCGGCGCGGCATGATGATCGGAAGCTTCCATATCGGCCGCTTCCTGCAGACCTACGCGGTCCTGATCATGATCGTGTTCCTGGTCATCGCGCTCAGCATGCTGTCCGAGAACTTCCTGACGCCCCGCAACCTGCTGAACATCCTCAACCAGAACGCGCCGCTCGCGATCATGGCGTCGGCGATGACGCTGGTGATCATCGCGGGCGGGTTCGACCTCTCGGTGGCGGCGATCTTCTCCATGGGCTCGGTCATGTCGGCCTGGATCGCGCTGCGTGTGGACCCCTACGTCGGCCTTTTCGTGGCGCCCTTCATCGGCCTCATCCTCGGCACCATGAACGGCGTCGTCATCAACGCGCTCCGGGTGCACTCCTTCCTCGCAACCATCGCCACGAGTCTGATCTTCAAGGGCGTCGCCATCGTCATCTCAGACGGACGGCTGATCTCCGTCCGCTTGGACACCTTCACCTGGCTCGGGCGCGACAAGGCGGGTGGCGTCTTCATCGCCGTCTGGATCATGGCGGTCTTCGCCACGATCCTGACCTTCGCGCTGACGCGGACCGCCTTCGGGCGTCGGGTCTTCGCCGTCGGCGGCAATGAGGAAGCCGCTGTGCTCTCCGGCATCCGCACGGATCGCGTGAAGACCGCCACCTTCGCCATCGCGGGCTTCGCGGCGGGGCTCGCCTCGATCATTGCGACATCGCGCGTGGCGCTGGGCCAGGCTGCGGCCGGTCAGGGCATGGAGTTGCAGGCCATCGCCGCCGTCATCCTGGGCGGCACCAGCATCTACGGCGGTGCCGGCGCGGTGTGGCGCAGCCTCGGCGGCGTCTTCCTCCTGGCGCTCATCAGTAACGGCTTCAACATCCTGAACGCCGATCCCTTCTACCGCGACCTTACCACGGGGCTGGTCATCCTCGCCGCAATCGGGATCAGCGCGGGCGGCCAGCGGCGGTGAGCCGACCCTGCGGCGCCTCACGGGGTCTCACTGACATACGGGCGGCGATGCACGCCGCCATCCTCGAGGACGAGGCGGTTGCCGTGGGGCGGATGGTCGAGGCCACGGGCCTCACACGGGCCGACCGGGACGCCATCTCTTTGCGCGCGGCCGATCTGGTCCGCACCGTGCGGGCGGGCGGCAGCGCCTCGATCATGCAGGGCTTCCTCGCCGAGTACGGGCTCTCGTCGCGCGAGGGCGTTGCGCTCATGTGCCTTGCCGAGGCGCTGCTGCGGGTGCCCGACACCGAGACCATCGACGCGCTGATCGAGGACAAGATCGCGGCATCCGACTGGGCGGCGCACCTCGGGCAATCGAGCTCGCCGCTGGTCAACGCATCGACCTGGGCGCTGCTGCTGACCGGCAAGGTGCTGGGCGAGGCAGAGGAAGGCCTCGCCGGGGCGCTGCACGGCGCGGTCAAGCGGCTGGGCGAGCCGGTCATCCGCGCGGCGGTCGCCCAGGCGATGCGCGAGCTTGGGCACCAGTTCGTGCTCGGGCGCGACATCGGCGAGGCCGTGGGCCGTGCCGCCGAGCAGGAAGCGCAGGGCTACAGCTTCTCCTACGACATGCTGGGGGAAGCGGCCCGCACCGAGGCGGACGCGCGCCGCTACCACCTCGCCTACTCGGACTCAATCACCAAGCTCGCCGATGTCGGCCGGGGCGCGAGTATCCGCGACCGGCCGGGGGTCTCGGTCAAGCTCTCGGCGCTGCACCCGCGCTACGAGTTCGCTCAGCGTGACCGGGTGTTGACGGAGGTTGCGGCCCACCTCGGCGCGTTGGCATTGCTCGCCAAGTCGGCCGGCATCAGCCTCAACGTCGATGCCGAGGAGGCGGACCGCCTCGACCTCTCGCTCGATGTCATCGAGGCGGTGCTGGCCGATCCCGCACTCGCAGGGTGGGACGGCTTCGGCGTCGTGGTGCAGACCTACGGAAAGCGGGCCGCGCACGTCATCAATTGGGTCTATGCGCTCGCCGGCGCACACGGGCGCCGCATGATGGTGCGGCTGGTTAAGGGCGCCTACTGGGATACCGAAATCAAGCGCGCTCAGGTACAGGGCCTCGCGGGCTTCCCGGTCTTCACCCGCAAGGCCGGCACCGATGTCTGCTTTCTCGCCTGCGCACGCCGGCTGCTCGGGATGACGGACCGCCTCTATCCGCAGTTCGCGACCCACAACGCGCACACGGTGGCGGCGGTGCTGCACATGGCGGGCGAACGCGCGGATTTCGAGTTCCAGCGCCTGCACGGCATGGGCGAGGCGTTGCACGGGGCGGTGCGTGGAGCGCATGGCCTGCGCTGCCGCATCTACGCGCCGGTGGGCGCGCATCACGACCTGCTCGCCTATCTCGTCCGCCGCCTGCTGGAGAACGGCGCCAACAGCTCGTTCGTAAACCGGATCGTGGACGAGAGCGTGACGGCCGACGAGATCGCGCGCGATCCGGTCGCGGCGGTGGAAGAGCTCGGCGGCGCCATCGCGAACCCGGCCATCGCGGCGCCGCCCGCCCTCTTCGCCCCCGCCCGCTGCAACGCAAAGGGATGGGACCTCACCGACCCCCTCACCGTCGATGCCATCGAGGCCGCTCGCGCGCCCATCCGTAACGAGGTCTGGGAAGCCGGGCCGATGATCGCAGGCGAAGCCCTTGGCGCCGAGCGTACGGCGGTGCGGAACCCGGCGCGCCCGGACGACATCGTGGGCTACGTCACGCAAGCCGCGCCGTCCGACATCGAAACGGCCCTGGAGGCGGCCCGGAGCGGCGCAGCGGCGTGGGCGTCGCTGAGCGTCGAGGAACGCGCGAGCCGTCTCCGCCGCGTGGCCGATCTCTACGAGGAGCACGCGGCGGAACTCTTCGCGCTCGCCGCGCGCGAGGCGGGCAAGACCTTGCCGGATTGTGTGGCGGAGGTACGCGAGGCCTGCGACTTCGCGCGCTTCTATGCGAGCGAAGCACTGCGCTTGAGCGGTGAGGGCCGCCGCACCCCGCGCGGCGTGATCGCCTGCATCTCGCCCTGGAACTTTCCGCTCGCCATCTTCTCCGGCCAGGTTCTCGGGGCGCTCGCCGCCGGCAACGCGGTCATCGCCAAGCCGGCGGAGCAGACGCCGCTGATCGCGGCACGCGCAGTCGCGCTGATGCACGAGGCCGGCATCCCGCGCGCGGCAGTGCAGCTATTGCCCGGCGGCGGCGCTTCGGTGGGTGCGGCTCTCGTCGCCGACCCCCGCATCGACGGCGTCTGCTTCACCGGCTCGACCGGGACCGCCCGGCTCATCGACCGCGCGATGGCGCGGCACCTCGCTCCGCAAGCGCCACTCATCGCCGAGACCGGCGGGCTCAACGCGATGATCGTGGATTCCACCGCGCTGCCCGAGCAGGCGGTGCGCGACATCGTCGCCTCCGCCTTCCAGAGCGCCGGCCAGCGCTGCTCGGCGCTGCGCATCCTCTACATCCAGCGCGAAGTGGAGGAACGGATTCTGGACATGCTGTTGGGCGCCATGGACGAGCTTCGCGTCGGCGACCCCTGGGACCTCGCCACGGACATCGGCCCGGTGATCGACACGGACGCGCAGGTCCGCATCGAGGCGCACTGCGCCGAGGCCGAGCGGGAGGGACGCCTGCTCAAGCGGCTCGCGGCGCCGGGGGACGGCACCTTCGTGCCGCCGACAGTGCTGAGGGTCGATGGCATCGGGGCGCTCGAAGAGGAAATCTTCGGGCCGGTGCTGCACGTCGCCACATTCGGGGCCGACGAGATCGACGCCGTCGTCGATGCCGTCAACGAGGCCGGCCATGGCCTCACCTTCGGCCTGCACACGCGTATCGACGATCGCGTGCAGCACATCGTCGATCGCGTGCGCGCGGGCAACATCTACGTCAATCGCAACCAGATCGGCGCGGTGGTGGGCTCGCAGCCCTTCGGCGGCGAGGGCCTGAGCGGGACCGGACCGAAGGCCGGAGGACCGCACTACGTGGGCCGTCTCACGGCCGGTGCCGCTCCCGCCGGCGGCCGGCCCTCGGGCGCGGTGATCGACGAGGCGTTGCTCGCCGCCGCCATCGCCGACGCCGGCCGCGCCCTCGCGGCGGGGACGCATCACGGAGACGGCGGCCGCTTCGCACCGCTGGATCTCCCCGGCCCGACCGGCGAATCCAACCGGTTCTCGTTCGTGCCCCGTGGCGTGGTGCTCTGCCTCGGCCCCGGCGCCGACGCGGTGCAGACGCAGGTCGCGGCGGCCCGCGAGGCGGGAAACGCCGTGGTGGCGGTCGCCGCCGGTGCGAGCGCGGCGCTCACCGCTCACGCGACCGATCCGCGTGTGGTCGTGCTCGACGGTCAAATCGAGCCCGACGCGCTCGCCAGCCTGGCCGGCATCGCCGCCGTTGCCTGCGTCGCGGATCGGGATGTGCTCGCAACGGTGCGCGCCGCGCTCGCGCGTCGTCCCGGTCCGATCCTGTCGCTGATCGCGGAGCCTGACGCGCCCGAGCGCTACGTGCTGGAGCGCCACCTCTGCGTCGACACCACGGCGGCGGGCGGCAACGCATCGCTGCTCGCCGCGGCAGGGGGATAACCCGTACTTCTCGCGACGGTCTCAACGGCACGGGCCGCGATCACGTAAGCTGCCCCCAGAAGACTTACGGAGGTCAGATATGACCAGCGGCGCACAGCGCGACCCTCGCTTCGACGTGCTTTTCGAGCCCGTCGCGATCGGCCCGGTAACCGCGAAGAACCGCTTCTTCCAAGTGCCGCACTGCAACGGCATGGGCCACCGCGACCCCACGGCGCTCGCCTGGATGCGCGGGGTCAAGGCCGAGGGCGGCTGGGCCGTGGTCTGCACCGAGGAGGTGGAGATCCACCCCACGTCGGACGTGGCCCCCTTCATCGAGCTCCGGCTCTGGGACGACCGCGACATCCCGATGCTGGCGCGGACCGCGGACCGCATCCACGAGTTCGGCGCACTAGCAGGGATCGAGCTTGCCCACAACGGCCCGCACGCCGCCAACCACTATGCGCGCGAGGTGCCGCTCGCCGCGTCCGCGATGCCGGTCACGACCGCCGGCTACGAGCCGTTGCAGGCCCGCGCGATGGACAAGCAGGACATCCGCGACCTCCGCCGCTGGCACCGCGAGGCGGCGCTCAGGGCGCGGCAGGCCGGGTTCGACCTGGTCTACGTCTACGCCGGCCACGCGCTCAGCATCCTGCACCACTTTCTCTCCCGCCATCACAACCGGCGGAGCGACGAGTACGGCGGGTCTCCACGCAACCGCGTGCGCCTGCTGGAAGAGATCATCGGCGACACCAGGGATGCCGTGGGCGACACCTGCGCCGTGCCGTGCCGGATCGCCCTCGACGAGCTTCTGGGTTCCGGCGGCCTGGAGAAGGCGGAGGTGGAGGAGCTGATCGGCCTAATCGCCGAGCTGCCGGACCTCTGGGACCTGTCGCTGGCGGCCTGGCCAAACGATTCCATGACGTCGCGGTTCGGCGATGAAGGCTGGCAGGAGCCCTTCGTCCAGGGAGTGAAGACGCTCACCACGAAGCCGGTCGTCGTCGTCGGGCGCTACACCTCACCCGATCGAATGGTCTCGGTCGTCAACAAGGGGATCGCCGACTTCATCGGCTGCGCCCGACCCTCCATCGCCGACCCCTTCCTGCCCAAGAAGATCGAGGAAGGGCGCCTCGACGACATCCGCGAATGCATCGGCTGCAACATCTGCGTCTCGGGCGACTTCACCATGTCGCCGATCCGCTGCACCCAGAACCCGACCATGAGCGAGGAGTGGCGCAAGGGCTGGCACCCGGAGCGTATCCGGCCGCGCGAATCGGAGAAGCCCGTCCTGATCGTGGGTGCGGGGCCGGCGGGCCTCGAAGCGGCGCAGGCGCTCGGCAAGCGTGGCTACGAGGTGACGCTGGCGGAGAAGGGCACGGCGCTCGGTGGCCGCGTCGCGCGGGAATGCCGGCTGCCGGGGCTCGCCGCCTGGGGCCGGGTCCGCGACTACCGCGAGCAGCAGCTTCATCAACTGCCGAACGTGGCGGTCTACTTCGATTCCGACCTCGACGCTGGTTCCGTGCTGGAATTCGGCGTGCCCCGTGTCGTCGTCGCCACTGGCGCGCGCTGGCGGGCGGACGGTCTCGGCCACCACCGGGCGCAGCCCATGCCGATCGCGGCCGGTGCGCGGGTGCTGACTCCCGGCGACATCATGGATGGCGCCTTGCCATCGGCGGGGACGCGCGTCGTGGTTTGGGACGACGATCACTACTACATGGGCGGGGTGCTGGCGGAGCTGCTCGCCGACCACGGTTGCAAGCTTCACTACCTGACGCCGGCTTCCGAGGCTTCGACCTGGACCCGGAACACGATGGAGCAGCACTTCATCCAGACGCGGCTCCTGGAGAAGGGCGTGACCATCCGCAGCTTCACGAATCTCGACGCCGTCTCGGAAGGTTCCATCACGGCCTCCTGCGTCTTCACCGGCCGCACGGAGGAGATCGAAGCCGATACGGTGGTGCTGGTCACCTCGCGCCAACCGGAGGACCGCCTCGCCCGCGAGCTTGCCACGCGCGCCGAGGACTGGAAGGACGCAGGCATCGAAACGGTCACCACCATCGGCGACGCGCTGGCACCGGCGACCATCGCCCACGCGGTCTATGCCGGCCGCCGCTACGCAGAGGATCTGGACGGGCCGGCGGCGAGCAACGACGACGTTCCCTTCAGACGCGAGATCGTCGAACTGCTTCCCCTCGACTGATTGAAACTCTTACGACTCGCGCCGTGCCGCAATCAGGAACTCGGTATTGCCGTCGCGGCCCTTGATCGGGCTTTCCGTGAGGCCGATCACCGGCCAGCCGTCCGCACGGAGCCAGTTGCATATCGTCTCGCAGACTTCGACGTGAACGGCGGGGTCTCGGACGATGCCGCCCTTGCCGACGCGTTCGCGCCCGGCCTCGAACTGCGGCTTGATGAGCGCGACGAGGCGCGCGCCGGCGACCGCGAGCGCGAGCGGTGCCGGCAGGATCGTGCGCAGGCCGATGAAGCTCGCGTCGCACACGATGAGGTCGATCGGCTCCGGCACCTGCTCCCGTGAGAGGTAACGCGCGTTGGTCCGCTCCAGCACGGTGACGCGGCTATCGTCGCGCAGGCGCGCGTCAAGCTGGCCGTAGCCGACATCGACTGCGTAAGCCCGCTGCGCGCCCCGCTGGCAAAGCACATCGGTGAAGCCCCCGGTGGAGGCGCCGATATCGAGCGCGGTGAGCCCGCTCGGGTCGATTCCGAAATGCGTGAGCGCGTGATCCAGCTTGATGCCGCCGCGGGAGACCCACGGATGATCCGCACCCCTGACCGTGAGCGGAAGCGCACAGTCGACCTGCATACCGGGCTTTTCGAGCCGGCGCTCGCCGGCGTACACCCGGCCTGCCAGCAGCAGCGCCTGCGCCTTGGCCCTGGTCTCGGCGAGGCCACGCGCGACCAGCAGAGTGTCGAGCCGCTCCTTGCCCCGCGCCTGGCAGCTCAGTGGCGGCGCTCCACGATATAGCGGGCGACGGCGCGGAGCGGCGCGGCCTTCTCGTCGAAGGCGCTGAGCGCGGCGACGGCATCGTCCACCAGCGCCTCGGCCCGCTGACGCGCTTCCTCCGCACCGAGCAGGCCCACGAAGGTCGCCTTGCCGGCGGCGGCGTCCTTGCCCACGGCCTTGCCGAGGTCGGCCTCCGTGCCCTCGTGGTCGAGCAGGTCGTCGGCGATCTGGAACGCGAGCCCGATACAGGCGGCATAGTCGCGGAGCGCCTTGCGGGCCGCACCGTCCTCCCGCGCGAGGATGGCGCCGGCCTCGCAGGAGAAGCCGAAGAGCGCGCCAGTCTTGAGCCGCTGCAGCCGGATCACCTCGTCGAGGGTAAGATCCCGACTTTCAGCCGCGAGGTCGATGGCCTGGCCGCCGGCCATGCCGTCTGCGCCCGCCGCCTGCGCCAGCGCGCACGCGAGTTCCGCGCGCACGGCTGCGTCCGGATGCCCTGCTGGCGTCGTCACCGCCTCGAAGGCGAGGGTGAGCAGGGAATCGCCCACCAGGATCGCGGTCGCCTCGTCGAAGGCGATATGGCAGGTGGGCTTGCCGCGGCGCAGGTCGTCGTCGTCCATCGCGGGCAGGTCGTCGTGGACCAGCGAGTAGGTGTGCACCATCTCGATGGCGGCGGCGGTGTTGACGGACCAGGCGCGCGGCACCTCGAAGAGGTCGGCGCCCGAGAGCACCAGAAAGGGCCGGAGCCGCTTGCCGCCGGCAAAGAGAGAATAGCGCATCGCCTCGAAGAGCCGCCCGTCGGCACCGTCAGGCGCGGGAACCAGCGATTCGAGGGCTTGGTCTACGGCCTCCGCGGACTCGCGGAGCGCATCCTCCAGCGATCTCACCCGGCACCCTCAGCCGGTCTCGAACGGCTCCGTGCGGACGGCGCCGGCGGCGTCACTATCGATCTTCTCCACGCGGAGTTCGGCCTGCCTGAGCTTCTCCTCGCAGAACGTCTTCAGCTTGACACCGCGCTCATAGGCCGCGATCGCCGCTTCGAGGCCGGTCTCGCCAGCCTCGAGCTCGTGCACGATCCCTTCGAGCTCGCGCATCGCGCTCTCGAAGGTCTGCACCTCGCCGTCCTTCTCGCCGCCCTGTCCCATGGAGCGAGTCTATGGCGTGCCCCGATACGCGGCAACCCGCAGGCTCTGTGGCGTTCCAGTCAACCCGCAATGCTCGGGCGGGCGGAGACCTCGGCGTGCCAGCGCCGAGCGTTGGTGTGATCCTCCGGCAGCCCGACCTTAGCCCCCCTGGTCGCGAAGTCGACGATGCAGAGCGCAGTGATGTCGGCGACGCTGAAACGAGAGCCTGCGATGAAGCGGTTGTCCGCAAGCTGGCGTTCGATGCGCCCGTAGAAGCGGGCGAGCCGCTTCTTGCCCCGCTCGACCAAGTCGGAAATCTGCTCGATCGGCTCTTCGAAGCCCGGCAGCCCGCGGCCAGCGAAGGCGGGGGTGGAATTGCGGAACACCTCCGCCACGCCGTTGAAGCCCTCGTTCTCGGCGCGGCGCTCCCACATGTCCACCATCGCGCGGTCCCGCCGGTTCACGCCAAAGAGGGGCGGGGCCGGATACGCCTCCTCCAGATAACGGCAGATCGCCATCGCCTCGCCGATCTGCGTGCCGTCGTCGAGCTCCAGCATCGGCACGATCCGCCCGTCGTAGCGGGCGAGGAAGTCGTCGGTGAGATGCGCGCCCTCGCCGGCCTCCACCACCGGAATCTCGATGCCCTTCTCGGCCATGTAGATTAGTACCCGGCGCGGATTGGGCGCTGCCCCCCAACTGTAAAGCTTCATCGTCGCTCCTCCTCAGCGCGTCCTGCGGCGTTCTATTATTCGATCGCGGGCCGCTTGTTCTGCCAGGGCCGGGTCGCGGCCTCGAACGCGGCAGCAGCGCGGAACACGGAATGATCGTCATAGGGCCGCCCCACGATCTGCATCCCGATCGGCACGCCGCTGGCGGAGAACCCGGTCGGCACGCTCATCACCGGGCATTGGCTCACCTGATTGAAGCCGTAGGTCGCGATCCAGCCGCCGTAAGCCATGACCCGTACCCCGTTGATCCGAAAATCCGGGTTCGCATTGTCATGGTCGGCCTTGACTGCCGGCACCGTATTCGTCGGGCAGATCAGGATGTCGTGGGACTTGAGGATCGGCTGCAGCTGTTGCCACATCCGGCCACGCGCCTCGTAACACTGGTAGAGGCGGGCGGCGCTGAGCCTGAGGCCCCGCTCCACCAGCTTCACGACGAAGGGGTCCATCTCGTACTGCCAGCGCGGCAGGTACTGGCCGACGAGGCCCGCAAAGATGCCCTCCCACCAGGTCACGCAGATGTCGAGGGCGCCGTAGTCCCAGCCGAGATCGACCTCCTCCACCTCGCAGCCGAGCTCCCGGAATATCGCCGCCGCGCGGCGCGTCGCCTCCTCCACCTCCGGATCGACCTGGAGGTAGCCCAGATCCATGCTGAGGGCGACCTTGAAGCCGCGGATGCCCTCGTAGCTGGCCGGCAATCGGACCCGGCCCGGCAGGGAGCGGTGGTCCTCCGGGTGTTGGCCGGACATGACGTTTTGCATCAGCGCGGCATCGGCCACGGTGCGGACGATCGGGCCGTAGTGCAGGATGGTCTCGAAGGGATGGTCGCGGTCCAGCGGGTTGCGGCCGAAGGGCGGCTTGTAGCCGAAGAGGCCGCAGGCTGCGGCCGGGATGCGGATGGAGCCGCCGCCGTCGGTCCCGTCGGCAAGTGTCGCCATGCCGGCGGCGACCACCGCGCCCGCGCCGCCGGAGGAGCCGCCTGGGGTGTACTCCAGGTTCCACGGGTTGCGTGTGACACCCCAGAGCGGGCTGTGGGTGGCGCCCGAGTGGGCGAACTCCGGCGATGTGGAGCGCATATGCATGATGGCGCCGGCACGCAGCAGCCGGTCCACCGTGGGCGCGGTGTAGTCCGGCCTGAAATCCTCGAAGATCTTCGAGCCGAGGGTGGTGATCTCGCCCTCGACCGTGTGGAAGTCCTTGATCGCGACCGGCACGCCTTCCAGTGCGCGCAGCCGGCCGTCGGTCTTGCCGTATTTCGTCTCGGCCTTCTTCGCCTGCTCGCGTGCCCGGTCGAAGTAGTCGTAGGTGATGGCGTTGAGCTTGGGGTTGACCGCCTGCGTGCGCGCGATCTGCGCGTCCAGCAGCTCCACGGGCGAGAGCGTGCGCGCCTTGAAGCGCGTCAACGCCTCGCTCGCCGAGAGATAGCAAAGCTCCAGGTCCGCCGATGCCAAGACTCACCTCCCGCCGCAGTACCGCCGCGCGCCGTCCCGGGATATGCGGCTCCGCCGCTTACGCGCGGTACACGATCCTTCCCGCCGCTCTTGGCCGTGCTGCGCGCGTCCTAGATCGCGGGCCGCTTGCTCTGCCAGGGCTGGGTCGCGCCCTCGAAGGCGGCGGCCGCGCGGAACACGGAGTGATCGTCGTAGGGCCGGCCCACGACCTGCATACCGGTCGGCACCCCAAACGAGGAGAAGCCGGTCGGCACGCTCATCACCGGGCACTGGCTCAGCAGGTTGAAGGGGTTGGTGCAGATCCAGCCGACATAGGCCATCACGCGCACCCCGTTGATCTGGAAATTGGGGTCCGCGTCGTCCTGTTCGGCCTTGACCGACGGCACCGCCAGCGTCGGGCAGATCAGGAAGTTGTAGCGCTTGAGGATCGGCTGCAGCTGCTCCCACATCCAGCCGCGGAATACCTGGCACTGGTAGAGGCGCGCGGCGCTGTGGGTCATGCCCTTCTCAAGCAGCCTGACCACGAAGGGGTCCATCTCGTACTGCCAGCGGGGTAGCAGGTGGCCGGCGATCCCCGCGAACAGACCCTCCCACCAGGTCATCCAGCAATCCTGGACACCCCAGTTGAAGCCGACATCGACCTCGTCGACCTCGCAGCCGAGGCCGCGCAGCACGTCCGCCGCGTGCCGCATGTTCGCCTGCACCTCCGGGTCGACCTCGAAGTAGCCGAGGTTCATGGAGAAGGCGACCTTCCAGCCCCGAATGTCGTCGTAGGTGGTTGGCAGTCGAATCTTGTTCGGCAGGCTGCACAGGTCGTCCGGATGCGGGCCGGACATGACGTTCTGCATCAGCGCGGCGTCGGCGACGCTGCGAACCATGGGGCCGTAATGCAGGATCGTTTCCAGCGGATGGTCGCGGTCCAGCGGGTTGCGGCCGAACGGCGGCTTGTAACCGAAGATGCCGCAGGCGGATGACGGGATGCGGATCGAGCCGCCGCCGTCCGTACCGTCGGCGAGCGTCGTCATGCCGCCGGCGACTGCCGCGCCCGCGCCGCCGGAGGAGCCGCCGGGGGTGTAGTCCAGGTTCCACGGATTGCGCGTGATGCCCCAGAGCGGGCTGTGGGTGTTGCCGGAATAGGCGAACTCGGGCGTCGTGGTGCGCAAGTGCATGATGCCGCCGGCGCGCAGCAGCCGGTCCACCGTCGCCGCCGAGTAGTCGGGCCGAAAATCCTCGAAGATCTTCGAGCCCATGGTCGTGATCTCGCCCTTGACCGGGTGGAAGTCCTTGATCCCCACCGTCACCCCTTCGAGAGCGCGGAGCCGGCCGTCGGTCTTCGCGTACTTCGCCTCGGCCTTCTGCGCCTGCTCGCGCGCCCGGTCGAAGTAATCGTAGGTGATGGCGTTGAGCTTGGGATTGACTGCCTGCGTGCGCGCGATCTGCGCGTCCAGCAGCTCCACGGGCGACAGCGTGCGCGCCTTGAAGCGCTCCAGCGCCTCGCTCGCCGTCAGATAGCAAAGCTCGAGATCTGCCGATGCCATGATGTGCCTCCCCTTGGCCTCTCAAGGCCTCCCACTATGTGCCCGCTCGCATTAAGTGCCCGCTCGCAACGATACGCTCGTCAGGCGAGATGAACGGCCTCCCGCCGCTTGATGCTCTCGTCGGCGGCGATGACGATGCGCAGGCTGTTGACCGCGCTATCCATGTGCTCGGAGAGGTCCAGGTCCTCGCGGATCGCCTTGAGCAGGAATTCCTGCTCGCGATCGCACAACTCCTGGTGGGTCGGCTCGTCGGCCATGTCGACCCACTCGTCCTCTCGCACGAAGTTGTTGGCCTCGTCGATCTCGCTCGAATGACAGAGCAGCGCGTTGGTCTTGGTGTGCGAGTCGATATCGTCGGAGGCCGTGTGATCCTGCCCCTCCTGCGGCATGACGATGCTGACGCAGCCCTTGGGCCCGATCACGTCCTTCACGAAGAACGCGACCTCGCTCATCATCGGGCCCCAGCCGGCCTCGTACCAGCCCACCGAGCCGTCGTCGAACTCGACGTGGAGGTGGCCGTAGTTCTGCACCTTGGTCTGGTCGGTAAGCTGCGCGCCGATGCCGTGCACGCGTACCGGCTGGGCGCCGGTCATCTGGCACATGACATCCACGTAGTGGACCCCGCAATCGACGATCGGCGTCAGCGACTCCATCAGATTGCGGTGCCAGTTCCAGGCCGGCCCCCGGCTCTGCTGATTGAGGTTCATGCGCATGACCAGTGGCTTGCCGAGGGTCTGCGCGCGCGCGATGAACTCCGTCCAGGCGGGGTGAACCCGCAGGATGTAGCCGATGACCAGCTTCTTGTCGGTGGCGCGCGCCTTGTCTACTACCCTCTGGGCACCCTCCACGGTGGTGGCCAGCGGCTTCTCGACGAAGACGTGGCAGCCCGCGTCGAACGCCTTGAGACAGAACTCCTCGTGGGTGTTGGGATACGTGTTGATCGAGACCGCATCGGGCCGGGATTCGGCCAGCGCCTCGTCGACGTTCTCGTAGCGCGGCAGCGATGCCAGCTCGGCCGGCAGGTCGTTGCGCCCGCGAATGCTGCGGCTGCACAGCCCGACGAGCTCGAAGCCATCGATCTTTTCGTATGCGAGCGCGTGGCTGAGCCCCATGTTGCCGACCCCCACCACGAGCACCTTGATTGCTCCGTTCTGCATGACCGCCTCCCCTTATCCATCCGCCCGCCGGGCGGTGCGCGTCTTCCGCCGTTGCTCGTTCTTCTTGTCGCTTATTGTGCCGCCGCCCGCAGACCCGATCAAACGGCCGGACTATTCCTCAGTTTCCGAGCGGCGTCGCCACCGTGCCCTCGATCTCAATCAGCATTCCGGGGTGGGCGAGCTCGGTCACGCCGACGAGGGTGCGCGGAGGCGGGTTCGCCGGGTCGAAATGACGGGCCGAGATTTCGTTCACGACGTTCTGCCCCGACATGTCGGTGAGGTAGATGTTTAGCTTGACGATCTGCGAGAAGTCGGCCCCTGCCGCCTCCAGAATGGCGCCGATGTTGGCGAAGGTCTTTTCGGTCTGCTCGCGGATGCCGCCTGCCAGCCACTCGGCCTCGGCCACCGGATCGTGCGGGTGCGCGTGGTAGATCGGGATCGGCCCGCAGCCGGAGAAGAGCAACAGCCGCGCGTCCTCGACCGCGAAGGCGGCGCTGAAGGGGCTGCGGTATTCCGGCTTGAGGGGGATGTGGTGGATCGGCGTGATCGGCATGGCGATGTCCCGTGGTCGGCAAAGGGGCGCCATGCTATCCCATCGCCCGCATAGCCGGAACGGCGCGCACGAGCCCCGGCAGGGCCGTCGGTGCAAGACGCGTCGGCTGCCCGTGCCGACCAAAAACTGGGGCGGTCGCGAGGACCGCCCCAGCTGGAGGACCGACCGGTCGTTTGGGAGACAGCGGGAGGGACGAAGCGCTTCACCGTCACCCGCAAGACGATATGGCCGTCGAATGTGGCATTGATGTGGCAGAATCGGGCATGACGGACCCACGAGCGGGAGGCGGCGCGGGCGGTCTTGGCCTGCGCGCAGCGTCGGCTGCGGTGCTCGTGCCCGTTGCGCTGGGTGCGGCCTACCTGGGCGGCCCCGTCTTCATCGCAGCAGTGGGGGCAGCAGGTGTGCTCGCCTGGCTCGAATGGCGCAGGCTGCTCGGCCGGCCGCCGGCGGATGTTGCCGCGGCGGTCGGCATCGCAGGGCTGGCTGCGGTCTGCGCGCTCTTCGCGATGGTCGGAGCGGTTGCGGCAGCAGCAGCCGCTGCAGCGGCTGCTCTCGTCGTCGCAGGCGCGGAACGCGGCGGGCTGCGAGTGCGCGCGGCGGGCCTGGCGGGCACCGGGATCATCCTCCTGCTCGTCGTCGCCGCGCTCGCACTGCGCGGTGACGACGCGACGGGTCGCGCGACGGTCTTCTGGCTGTTCGCCGTGGTCTGGGCGAGCGATACCGGCGCGTATCTGGCCGGGCGAACGATCGGCGGCCCCCGCCTCGCACCCCGCATAAGCCCGGCCAAGACCTGGGCCGGCGCCTGCGGCGCTGTGGCGGCAGCGGCGGGCGCCAGCATCCTGCTCGGCTGGCTGATGCCGCTCGCCGGCTGGGTGGCGGAACGCCCGACTCTCGCCGTGCTGGCGGTGGCCGGCGTGCTCGGCTCGATTGTGGGGCAAATGGGCGACCTCGCCGAATCCGCCCTCAAGCGACGCGTCGGCGCGGATGACTCGGGCCGTCTGATCCCCGGCCACGGCGGCATTCTGGACCGGGGCGATTCCTTCGCCGCCGCCGCCTTCGTGTTGATCCTGGCGACCGTGATCAGCGGGGGAGTACCTCCTTGGTCTTATTCGCCCTGACCGTGCCGCTCGCTGCGCAACCAGTGCCGAATACCGATGGCGAGAGTCGCAGCCGCGGCGAGGAGCAGGAGGATGGCGAGGATCCATCCCCCGAACCGGGCCATCGGCGTGGATGTCGCGAGCGCGGGCGGCAGCGGCACGTCAAGCACGCCGATCTCCCCCAGCCCGAGCCGGGCCACCACGCGACCGTAGGAATCGACGACGGTGGAGATCCCCGTGTTCGCCGCCCGTACGAGCGGCATGCCCTCCTCCACGGCCCTGAGGCGCGCCGCCTGGAAGTGCTGATAGGGCCCGGCGGTATGCCCGAACCAGGCGTCGTTGGTGATGTTGAGCAGCCATTGCGGCCGTTCGTTCGGCGTCGCGTCGCCGGCCACAACCTCGCCGGGGAAGATCGCCTCGTAACAGATGAGCGGGCTGAAGGGCGGCACACCTGGCAGACTGAGTGTGCGCGGCCCTGGCCCAGGGGAGCTGTCGACCGTTCCAGCCGCCGCAATCGCCCGCAAATTGATGAGCCCGCGCAGCGGCATGTACTCGCCGAACGGCACCAGGTGGTGCTTGTCGTAAGACGCCGTGATGGCTTCCGCCGGGCCTAGCGCATGCAGGCTGTTCCAGACGGCGATCGTGCGCCCCGCCGAACGCGTGCGCCGGGGTGCGCCGGTAATCACGTAACCGCCGGGCGGTGCGGCCCGCGAGATGAATGCCTGGATCGTCGCACTCTCGTCCATAAAGAAGGGCACGGCCGTCTCGGGCCAGATCACGACGTCCGTCTCGTCGAGCCCCGGCTCGTGCGAGAGCACGACATGGTGCGCAAGCCCCGCCTCGCGCGCGCCGTCTTCCCACTTCCGCGATTGATCGATGTTGGCCTGAACCAGGCGGAGGTTCACCTCGGTCGGCGCCAGATCGGGTGCGAGCGCGAGGCGCACCTGCCCGCCGACCCAGATCGCCGCCAGCAGCCCGAACGCGACGGCGGGCAACAGCCAGGGCCGGCGGCCGCGGCGCTCGTCCGCAAGCGGTATCGTCAGGGCCGCCGGTGCCGCCGCAGCGAGCACCGTCACGAAGCTCAGCCCGTAGACCCCGACCACCGCCACGGACTGGATCATGCCGACGGATGGCATCCAGACCGTGCCCATCAGGTTCATGGGAAAGCCTGTCAGGATGTTGCCCCGCAGCCACTCCGCAGCGGTCCAGGTGACGGCGAGGGCGAGCACGCGGCCCGCGATCGGCAACGCGGGCAGCCGCGCCGCGAATGCCGCCAACGCCGGAAAGAGCGCGAAGCCCGCAGAGAGACCGATCACCGCCGGCGCCACCATCCAGCCGAAGCGGGAGGGATCGGTCAACATGGCGGCGCCGATCCAGTAGATGCTGAAGAGAAAGTGAGCGAAGCCGAACCACCAGCCTGCGACGGCAGCCCGCCACGGCGAGCGGCTGGCGTGGATCAACCAGACGAGACCCGTGAACGAGACCACCAGCAGCGGGAGCGCGTGCCCTGGCGGCAGTGCGGTCGCCGAGACGGCGCCGAGGCCAGCGGCGATCCCCGACCGGCGCCAGCCGGATGCGGCGCCGACCCAACGCGCCAGCGCCACAAACCGCGTGGCGGCGAGGCGCCCGTATTCGGTCACGGACGACCGTGCGCCGAGAGTGATTCTGTGCGGCTGACTCGCAGCCTCTTGATGCGCCGCGGGTCGGCCTCCAGCACATCGAAGGCGAAGCCGGCCGGGTGGCATATTCGCTCGCCCACACGCGGCACGCGCTCGGCGAGCGTGAACACGAGCCCGCCGAGGGTATCGACCGCGTCCTCCTCGTCGCCGCCGAGCAGCGGGACCGCCAGATGGCGCTCCAGCTCGTCGACGCGCACGCGCGCGTCCGCCTCCAAGGCGCCATCGTCCAGGCGGATCAGGGCCGGGGCTTCGATCTCGTCGTGCTCGTCCTCGATCTCGCCGACGATCTCCTCCACCACGTCCTCGATGGTGACCAGGCCGTGGGTGCCGCCGTATTCGTCGACGATCACCGCCATGTGCAGCCGGGTCTCGCGCATCTCTTTGAGGAGGGCGGGGATCGGCATGGACTCGGGCACGTACAGAATTTCGCGTCGGATCGCCTCCAAGTCGAAGGGACCGTCTCCGCCCCAATGGCCCATGACATCGCGGATGTGAATCATGCCGACGATTTCGTCGAGATTGCCGCGGTAGAGCGGCATCCGCGAGTGGCCCTCCTCCTTGATGGTGGCGACGACCTCTTCCAGCGGCGCCGTGATCTCGACCGCCGTGATGTCGTTGCGGGGTACCATCGCGTCCTCGGCGGTCAGGCTGCCGAAACGCAGCAGGTTGAGCAGCAGGTCGCGCTCGTGCGGGCTGATCTGCTCGGCGATCTCCTCTTCCTCGAGAATCTCGCCAAGGGAGTCGCGCCAGGAGACGCCGTTGCCGCGGCCAAGCCCCTTGCGCAGCCAGTTGCCGATCAGCCCAACGACCGACGCGCGGACCCGCCCGCTTCGGTCGCCGCCTAAACTGTCGCTGCTAGATGGAGGTTTGTCGTCTTCGCTCATCGTTCCGCTCCGCGGCCCGTGACCGCGGGGCAACTCGGATTCTCACAGGTTAACGTAGGGATCGCATAAGCCAAGTGCCAAAAGTGTCCTGGATTCGAGGGCGCGCATGCGCCGCTCGGCATCTGGCTCGTCGTGATCGTGGCCGAGCAAATGGAGCACACCATGGACCACCAGGTGGCTCACACGGTCGGCGAGGCCAACGCCGGCCGAAGTGCTGTCGCGCTGCACAGTCTCGCGGGCGAGCACCACGTCGCCCAGCATGAGCGGCATCTCCCCCGGCGGCGGGTCGAGGCGCGGCGGCTCGTGGACCGGGAAGGAGAGCACGTCCGTCGCGCGGTCCTGCCCGCGGTAGTCCCTGTTCAGCGTTCGCACGAAGGCATCGTCCGCCAGCACCACGCTGAGCTCCACGCGACCGGGCAGAGTCGCTTCGACCCCAAGGGCCGCGGCTGCTGCGCGCCGGACCACGGCAGCGGCGTTAGGAAGAGCGGTCGACCACGCCGAATCGCGGAGGCTGATCTCGATCTCGATCATCGCCGGGGGTTTCGGCGTCGTAGGCCTCGAGGATTCGCGTCACCAACGAGTGACGCATGACGTCGGCAGTGCCGAAGCGAACGAAGGCGACCTCGCCCATCCCTTCCAGGGTCGCGACGGCATGGCGGAGGCCCGATTGCGCGCCGGCCGGGAGGTCCACCTGGGTGAGGTCGCCGGTGACGACCATGCGCGAACCCTCGCCAAGCCGGGTCAGGAGCATCTTCATCTGCAGCGGCGTCGTGTTCTGCGCCTCGTCCAGGATGATGAAGGCCTGGGAGAGCGTGCGCCCGCGCATGAAGGCGAGCGGTGCGATCTCGATCTCCGCTGAGTCGATGCGCCGCGACACCAGGTCCGCCGGCAACATGTCGTAGAGCGCGTCGTAGAGCGGGCGGAGATAGGGGTCTACCTTGTCCTTCAGGTCGCCGGGCAGGAAGCCGAGGCGCTCGCCGGCTTCCACCGCCGGCCGCGAGAGCACGATGCGCTCGACCCGGCCTGTGAGGTAGAGCGAGACCGCCATCGCCACCGCGAGATAGGTCTTGCCGGTGCCGGCGGGGCCGAGCCCAAACACCAGATCGTTGTTCTGCATGGCGCGTACATAGTCAGCCTGGCGTGGCGAGCGCGGGCTGACCGGGCGCTTGCGGGTGCGGAGTGTGAGCGCGGGCTCTGGCTCGGCCCGCGGACTTGCCGTCCCCGCCGCACCTCCGCCGCCCGGCCCGGTCGCCATGCGGATTGCACCTTCGACCTCGCCGCCGCCCATCGGCAGGCCTTGCTTCAGTTTGTCGTAGAGCGTGCGCAGCACCTCTTCCGTCGCTGCGACCGAAGAGGGCGGGCCGCTGATCGCGACCTCGTTGCCGCGGGAGCGCAGCACCACGCCCAGCGCGTGCTCAATCCGCACCAGATGGCGGTCGTGGTCGCCGAAAAGCAGCGGCAGCAACGTGTTGTCGTCGAAGCGAAGTTGCGCGCCGGCCTCGCCCGGCGCCGCGGATGCAGGGCGGCTCACGCGGGAACGCCTCCTGCGACACGCAGACCGGCATCGCTACCGCGGCTCCGAGTGATCGCGCCCGTGCCGCCCGCCAGAACGCCCGCGAGGCCGTTAGGCGGGGCGTCAGTCACGGTTGCCTCTGCGACGGTGCCGATCAACGCCTCGTCGCCCTCCACGTGGAGCCACTGCATGTGGGGTGTGCGGCCTGAGACCTGACCAGGGTGGCGGCCGTGCCTCTCCAAGAGCACTGGAAGCGTCCGCCCCACCATGCTCGCGTTGAAGCGCCGCTTCTGCTCGTCGAGCAGGCGCTGGAGCCGGCTCAGGCGCTCGGCCGCGACTTCGCCCGGCACACGGTCGTCACGCTCGGCCGCAGGCGTGCCGGGGCGCGGGCTGTACTTGAACGAGAACGCTTGCGCGTACTCGACCTCGCGCACGAGCGCCATCGTCTCCTCAAAATCCGCCTCGGTCTCGCCGGGGAAGCCCACGATGAAGTCGCTGGAAAGCGCGATCTCGGGCTGTGCGACGCGGAGTGCCGCCACCTGCTGCAAGTAACGCTCGGCACCATGGCACCGGTTCATGGCGGCGAGGATGCGATCGGAGCCCGACTGCACGGGGAGGTGCAGGAAGGGCATCAGCTTCGGCTCCGTGCCATGCGCCTCAATCAGCGCCGGCGTCATGTCGCGCGGATGCGAGGTGGTGTAGCGCAGCCGCTCCAGCCCCTCGATGGCTGCCAAGCGGCCGATCAGCCCCGCCAGGTCCGTTTCGCCCCCGTCTGCCGCACCGTGATAGGCGTTGACGTTCTGGCCCAGCAGCACGATCTCGCGGGCGCCTGCGGCGACGAGGCGGCGTGCCTCGGCTTCGACATCCGCGGCGGGGCGGGACTCCTCGGCGCCCCGGGTGTAGGGCACGACGCAGAAGGTGCAGAAGCGATCGCAGCCTTCCTGAATCGTGAGGAAGGACGAGACGCCCCGTCCCGGCTGTCGGCCGGCCAGCTCCTCCGGCAGGTGGTCGAAGCGCGAGTCCGCCGGCATGGAGGTATCGACGGCGGCGCGGCGCTCGCGTCTCGCGCGCGTCACCATGTACGGCAGGTGGTGATACGCCTGGGGGCCGACGACGATATCGACGTAGGGGGCGCGTGTGGCAACCTCCTCGCCCTCGGCCTGGGCGACACAGCCGGCGACCGCGAGCAGCATCTCCCCGCCGCCGCGCTCACGCGCCTGCTTCAGCGCGCGCAGCCGCCCGAGCTCGGAATAGACCTTCTCCGCCGCCTTCTCACGGATATGGCAGGTGTTGAGAACCACCAGGTCGGCGTCCTCGATCTCCGTTGTCGAGCGATAGCCGAGCGGTGCCAGGACATCCGCCATGCGGGCGGAGTCGTAGACGTTCATCTGGCAGCCGAAGGTCTTGACGTAGAGCTTTTTCGCCACGGCCTCGCCGTGTGTCGGGGCTTCGCCGGAGGTCGCGCGGCCCGCCAATCGTGCCGCTCCCTGCCCCTATCCGAGGCCACCGACCCTAGCACCCGCCGCAATGCTGTCAAGCAAACCCGCCGGGGCGTACGACCGGCCCGTGGGCCTCACGCCCCATCAAGCAATGCCCAGGAAGACGAGAATAGCCCGATCGATCTCTCGCATATCCTTGGCGGAGAGGACGCCAATCCATCGACTGAGACGCTCCCGGCGTACGGTGGTGATCTTGTCGACCATGACCCGGAAGACCTCGTGCAGGCCGTTCTCGGGGCTCGGTGAGAGCACGACGCGAAACAGCGGCGCATCGGTCGGGTCGCTGGTCAATGCACAGACCGTCACCGAGTTTGAATGCTCGAAGCGGTCGTCCTGAACGATCACGACGGGTCTTGGCTTGCCCGTATAGTCACCGCCGCCGGCAGCGACCCACAACTCGCCCCGCTTCACGCGATATCGATCTCGCTGATGGCGTCGACAAACCGCTGGTCGGCCTTGGCATGCACGCTCGCGGCCACGGCCAGCGACTGTCTGCGCGCCTCCTCCGCAAATCCCGGTGTCCGGGTGTCGGGCACCCAGACTTGGAGAGGGCGAAGCCCCTGCTCACGCAGGCGCGCACGATGCCGGCGAACCTTCTCGTGCGACGCCTTCGGACTCTTCGACAGGCTTGCCATGGATCGTCTTCCCAC
Source organism: Alphaproteobacteria bacterium (assembly GCA_022826345.1). The sequence goes on along the minus strand of JAJDVB010000141.1, from coordinate 86,144 downwards.
TGGTTACATGTAACTTAGCCTCCGCCGTGCCATGGCGCAAGCGGGGCGGCTTTTCGAATCCCTCAATCGCCGGGCGCTCGCTCCGCTCGCTTGGCTTCGCGCCGTTGGCGCGGCGCGCGGTCGCACGTTCCGGCCCGCTTCGCGGACCGGTGTTCTCATGTGCTGTGGCCTGCGGCCGCCAAGTTCAGAGCGCCGCGGCCACGGCTCGGCCCACCTCCTCTGTGCTGGCGCTGCCGCCCAGGTCGGGGGTGAGCGGCGCGCCTTCGCCGAGTACCGTCTCGATCGCGCCCTCGATGGCGCGCGCCGCATCGCCATGGCCTAGATGGTCCACCATCATCGCGCCGGTCCAGATCATCGCGACCGGATTGGCGATGGCGCGGCCGGCGATATCCGGCGCAGACCCGTGCACCGGCTCGAACATGGAGGGATGGTCGCGATCCGGGTTGAGGTTGGCGGCCGGTGCCAGCCCCATGCCGCCCGCCACGGCGGCGCCGAGATCAGACAGGATGTCACCGAAGAGGTTGCTCCCCACCACAACGTCGAACCAGTCCGGATGCTGCACGAAGTGAGCGCTCAGAATGTCGATATGGAAGCTGTCGGTCTCCACATCCGGGAACTCTGCCGCATGGGCCACGAAGCGTTCGTCCCAATACGGCATGGTATGGATGATGCCGTTGGACTTGGTGGCCGAGGCCACGCGGCCCCGCCGGGTGCGCGCCAGCTCGAAGGCGTAGTGCATCACCCGATCGACGCCCTGGCGGGTGAAGACGCTCTCCTGCACCACCGCCTCCTGCTCGGTACCCGCGTAGATGCGCCCGCCCATCTCTGAGTACTCGCCCTCGTTGTTCTCACGGACGATGACGAAGTCGATGTCCGCCGAGGTGCGGCCCGCGAGCGGCGACGTCACCCCCTTGAGCAGCTTGATCGGGCGCAGGTTGACGTATTGGCGGAAGGCCCGGCGCAGCGGAATCAGGAGGCCCCAGAGCGAGACATGGTCCGGCACGCCGGGAAAGCCCACCGCGCCCAGCAGGATGGCGTCGAACGGGCGCAGCACCTCAATCCCGTCCTCCGGCATCATCCGGCCGGTCTTGCCGTAGGTCTCGCAGTTCCAGCCGAAGTGCTGCCAGTCGAAACCGATATCGAAGCGCCGGCCTGCGGCCTCCAGCACCCGCATGGCCTCGGGCATGACCTCGTTGCCGATGCCATCGCCTGGAATCACCGCAATTCGATAGTGCACCATGGACAGAGCCTCCCCTCGCCGGCGCGCGCATGCTAGACGAAGCGCGCCGGTGCGGCGAGGCAGCGCCGTCTCTTGGATCCTGAACAATATTGTGAGGCCTTGCCTCGACCCGAATTGGTGACATTGAGTCAGCTATTGGGTGGACAGCGTCGCATCGCCCGGCGCGCCCCACCTGAACGCTCCCGCACCCCGAACCATGGTGCGGTGCACGGCGCAAGGCGCCTGCACCAGAATCGTGCCATGCAATTCGAATGCGAACGGGGCGTGATGAGCGCGGCGCTCGTTGCCGAGGAGCTAAGGTTCACAGTTGGCGCAGCCGGCCTCTCCCATGCCGGAGCCGGGATGCCAGCCCCAACTCGAACGCGCTGCGATGCTGCACACCTTGACGCCTTAGTGGGAAATGAGCCCTATGATGAGATCGCTTTGCCAATTGTACTTGGGCTGTCGCGGTGTCATATTAGAGCCTCATCCACAGCCTCGTGTCCCGCGACGCCGAGACCCTAGGCAGATCGGCAGCGTACGGCGACAAGCAAGAGGGTGCCCACCAAGTCGTGAATACACTTGCGCGGGCTCTGGCATTGAAGGGAGGACGGACTAAATGGTCGTGTCTACCAGCCCGAGAGAAGTGCTGAATTGCCACAGGACAGCGCGAGAACGGTGAGGAAAATGTCTGATCTGCGTGCGGCAGAGGGAATTGCCAAGAAATTTGGAGAAAAGAACAAATGTGATGTGTTTCTATACAATGGGCCGATTTTGCGTGGCGCAGATCACAATTTCATACAGACAATCCGGTCGCGTAAGAGACGGCCAAGTGTTTTGCTAGTGCTTACTACTTCCGGCGGCGATGCCCATGCCGCCTACCGCATGGGGCGTGCTCTTCAACAGATGTATGGCGAGGTGCGCATTTTTGTTCCAGGATGGTGTAAGAGTGCTGGAACTCTAATCGCAATTGCCGCCAATGAAATAATAATCGGCGATTTGGGAGAGTTGGGACCGATAGATGTGCAGCGACTCAAGTCTGATGATTTGTGGAATAGTAGTTCCGGCCTAACGGAGGACTCCGCGATTTCAACGCTTGAGTCGGCTTCGTGGGCTATGTTTCAGAGATTTGTACTGGAGATAAAGGATTTGAGTGAGGGGCAAGTTACTTTCAAGGCTGCGGCTGATGCAGCTGCGCCAATGGTAGCGGGACTTCTTAGTCCAATATTTGGGCAGATCGACCCGCTAAAAATCGGAGAGAACTCTCGTGCAATCAAAATAGCAAGTGACTACGGTCTTCGACTAAACTTGTATTCTAAGAATCTCAATAGACCCGAAAGCATGGAGAATCTGGTTTCGGGATATTCATCTCACGGTTTTGTAATTGACAGAGAGGAGGCAAGTGTGCTATTTAATCGGGTGTCTTCGCCCGAAAATGATCTGGAAGCGCTTTGTAGCGCACTCGGAGAAGGTGCTTTTGTCCCACTCAGCGAAGAGAAAGTTAGTTGGTCACACTACCTCAACCCAGAAGTAACAACGAAGCGACAAGCAAAGCAAGGCCAGAAACGGAATGCAGCAGATCAAGCGCCTACCCGAAGCGGACGTCGAAGACAAAGAGCCGAGCCTCAAGAGGATTCTGCAGCAGCAGCTGAGGCGGCGGCGACTGGTACCGATGCTAACGTCAGACCCCTTCGACAGTCCAGCAACCCACGTGCGGGTTGAGCAAGACGTGCCCAGAACGGAAGATCTCGGTGCGAATGTGTCACCGACGGCACGTGGTATTTGACTCAGGCGCACGCGCGGTGTAATCGAAGCGCCGTCCAGGGTGCGCGCCGCAGCCATCGCCGCGCGCCTTTCCCCTATGAGGAGGCCCCAGCGTGGCGCGTATCGCCGGCGTCAACATCCCGACCAATAAGCGGGTCGAGATCGCGTTGACCTATATTCACGGGATCGGGCGCACCAAGGCCCGGCAAATTCGCGAGACGGTGGGCCTGCCGAGCGAGAAGCGGGTGAGCCAGCTGAGCGATGCGGAGGTCATCCGCATCCGCGAGGTGATCGACCAGAGCTACGTGGTCGAGGGCGACCTCCGCCGTGAGGTCGCAATGAACATCAAGCGCCTGATGGACCTCGGCACCTATCGGGGGCTCCGGCACAGGCGCGGCTTGCCCGTGCGCGGCCAGCGCACTCACACCAACGCACGCACGCGCAAAGGGCCGGCACGCCCGATCGCGGGCAAGAAGAAATAGAGGGCAGCGAGTATGGCGAGGCCGACGCGCACGCGGCGCCGCGAGCGGAAGAACATCTCTTCCGGGATCGCCCACGTCAGCGCCACCTTCAACAGCACGATGATTACCATCACCGACGTCCAGGGCAACGCGATCGCCTGGTCGTCGGCCGGCAGCATGGGCTTTCGCGGCTCGCGCAAGTCGACCCCCTACGCTGCCCAGATGGCGGCCGAGGAAGCCGGCCGCAAGGCTGCGGAGCACGGCGTCAAGTCCCTCGAGGTCGAGATCAAGGGACCAGGGTCCGGTCGTGAATCCGCGTTGCGCGCGCTGCAAAGCGCGGGCTTCGTGATTACCGCGATCCGCGACGTCACGCCGATCCCGCACAATGGCTGCCGGCCGCCGAAACGGCGGCGCGTCTGACGGCACCGTTCCGGCGCGCTGCGGCGCGCCACCTCGTTCATTCAACGGGCGTACAACCCATCACACGGGACAGTCTGTGTCATGAAGAAGAACTGGCAGGAACTCATCAAGCCGCACAAGCTCGAAGTGACGCCCGAGGGAGACGGCTCCCGCTTCGCCCGCATCGTGGCCGAGCCGCTGGAGCGCGGCTACGGCATGACGCTCGGCAACGGGCTCAGGCGCATCCTGCTGTCGTCGCTGCAGGGTGCTGCCGTCACGTCGATGCAGATCAACGGCGTGCTGCACGAGTTCTCCTCGCTCCAGGGCGTGCGTGAGGACATCACCGATATCGTGCTCAACGTGAAGCTGCTGGCGCTGCGCATGCACGGTGAAGGACCCCGGCGGATGTCGCTCAGCGCCTCCGGGCCGGGCGAGGTTACGGCGGCGCAGATCCAGGCCGGCCACGGCATCCAGATCGTCGATCCCGATGTGGTGATCTGCACCCTCGACGAGAACACGAATATCGAAATGGAATTCACCGTCGAGGCCGGCAAGGGCTATGTGCCGGCCGCACAGAACCGGCCCGAGGACGCGCCGATCGGTCTGATTCCGGTCGATGCGCTCTACAGTCCGGTGCGCAAGGTCGCCTACAAGGTGGACAACACCCGCGTGGGCCAGGTGACCGACTACGACAAGCTGACCATGCGGGTCGAGACCAACGGCACCGTTTCGCCCGAGGACGCGATCGCGCTCGCTGCGCGGATCCTCCAGGATCAGCTCCAGCTCTTCATCAACTTCGAAGAGCCGCGCGAGCTGCCGCGCGCCGAGGAGGCGATCGAGCCCGAGTTCAACCCGAACCTGCTGCGCAAGGTGGACGAGCTGGAGCTTTCGGTCCGCTCCGCCAACTGCCTCAAGAACGACAACATCATCTACATCGGCGACCTGGTGCAGTATTCCGAAGCCGAAATGCTGCGGACGCCCAACTTCGGACGGAAGTCGCTCAACGAGATTAAGGACGTGCTCGCCGGCATGGGCCTCTACCTCGGCATGGAGCTCACCGAGTGGCCGCCTGAGAACATCGAAGAGCTGGCCAAGAGGCTGGACGAGCCCTACTAGGGGCCGGACCCGCTCAAGCCACGCCGCAGGGGGATACGCCATGCGCCATCGACATGGCCGCCGCAAGCTGAACCGGACGTCGAGCCACCGCCGCGCGATGTTCCGCAACATGGCGACGTCGCTGCTCAAGCACGAGCAGATTGAGACCACGGTGCCGAAGGCAAAAGAGCTGCGCGGCGTCGTCGAGCGCATGATCACGCTCGGCAAGCGCGGCGACCTCCACGCCCGCCGGCAGGCGCTGAGCTACCTCGTTGACGAGGCGGTCGTGCGCAAGCTCTTCGACACGCTGGGCCCTCGCTATGCCGAGCGCCCGGGCGGCTACACCCGCGTGCTGAAGGCCGGTCACCGCTACGGCGACGCCGCACCCATGGCGATCATCGAGCTGGTCGACCGGGACGAGGACGAGAAAGGCAAGGATTCGGGCCCCGTGCCGGGCGACGATGAGGAGGAGGAAGAGGAGAGCGAGGCCGCGTAATCCGCGAGCCTTCGCCACTGACCCTTCCACAGAGCCCGGCTCAGGTCGGGAACGCCTCTCTCAGTTCGGTGACCTGCTCGTCCGTGAGAAGACGCACCGGCGCGCCTCGCAACAGCAGGTGCAGCTTCGCGGTCTCCTCCAGCTCTTCGGCGGCATAGACCGCGGCATCCAGCGCCTTCCCCGCCACCACGGGGCCGTGATTGGCTAGCAGCACGGCATGGTGGGTACGGGCCGCGTCGTGCACGGCGTCTGCGAGCGCCCGGTCGCCCGGCCGGTAGTAGGGGATGAGCGGCAGCCGGCCCACGCGCATGACGTAGTAGGCGGTGATCGGCGGCAGCACGTCGGTGGGATCGACATCGGTGAGACAGGAGACCGCGACCGAACACGTGCTGTGCAGGTGCACGATGGCGCGCGCGTCCGCCCTCGCCCGGTACATCGACTGGTGCAGGAACGCCTCCTTCGACGGCGGATCGCCGGAGAGATGGGTGCCGTCCGGCCCTAGCTTCGCGATCCGCGCGGGGTCGAGCCGGCCGAGGCAGGAATTGGTCGGCGTCACCAGCATGCCGTCGTCGAGCAGCACGCTGATGTTGCCCGACGCGCCGCAACCGTAGCCGCGCGTGAACAGGGACTCGCCGTGCAGGGCGATCTGCTCGCGGAGCGCCGTCTCGCTCACGGCAAGACCTCGAACGCGCGGGTGAAGAAATCGGGCGCGCCGAAATTTCCGGACTTCAGCGCGAGATGCAGCCGGGGCTCGCCGACGCTCATGGTCCACGGCACGCCGGGGTCGATCTCTGCCCCGATGCGGAGCGCCTGAACCCCCAATGCGCCGACCACGGCGCCTGCGGTCTCGCCGCCCGCCACCACCAGCCGGCCGGTGCCGGCATCGACGAGACCGGTCGCAATGCGGGCGAGGCAGCGTTCGATCATCGTGCCCGCTTTCTCCGCGCCGAGCCGCTTCTGAATCCGCCTGACCCGCGCAGGCGCAGCGCTGGCGTAGATCAGCACCGGCCCGTCGGCGAGCCGGGGCTGCGCCCAGGCCAGCGCCTCGGCCGCCACCCGCCGGCGCGCGGCGAGCGCCTCGGCATCGACGAAGAACGCGGGGCACGTGGCCGCCATGTGCTCGATCTGCCCGAGCGTCGCCGGCGAGCAACTGCCGGCGATCACCGCCGCGTGGCCGGTGGCGGCCGGCAGCGTGGCCGCCTCACCAGCCTCTCGGAGTAAGCCCCTCTCCCGGAAGTTCGCCGGCAGTCCCATGGCAACACCGGAGCCGCCGGTGACGAGCGGCAGATCGGCACAGGCCGCGCCGATGGCCACGAGGTCGCGATCGGCGATGGCATCGACGACGGCATGGCGCGTGCCCGCCTCGCGCAAGCCGCCGAGCGCGCGGCTGATCGCGCCGGCGCCCTTGCGCACGGTCTCGTGCCCGACCAGCCCCACCGGACGCGGCGTCTGCGCGCCGAGCACCGCCACGAGATTGGAGTCCCGCATCGGGGTGAGCGGATGGTTGCGCATGCCCGAGTTCTCGAGCAGCCCATCGCCCACGAAGAGGTGCCCCTTGTAGACGGTGCGCCCGTTGGTCGGGAAGGCCGGGCAGGCGATGGTGAGGTCGGCGCTGAGATCGTCCAGCAGCGCATCCGCCACCGGCCCGATATTGCCGCGCGGCGTGGAATCGAAGGTAGAGCAATACTTGAAGAAGATCTGGCGCGCGCCCCCCTCCTTGAGCCAGGCAAGCGCCGCGCGGGACTCGCGCACCGCCTTCGCAGGCGGCACGGTACGAGACTTGAGCGCGACCACCACCGCGTCGGCATCGGGCACCGCGGTCTCGGGGCGGGAAACGCCGATCACCTGGACCGTGCGCATCCCGCCCGCCACCAGCGTGTTGCAGAGGTCGGTCGCGCCGGTGAGGTCGTCGGCGATCGCGCCGAGCAGGAGTTTCGTTGTCCGCCCCTTCCCGCCGCGCCGCGCCATGGACGTCAGGCGAAGGCCTGAATGCCGGTCTGCGCCCGGCCGAGGATCAGGGCATGGATGTCGTGGGTGCCCTCGTAGGTGTTGACCGCCTCCAGGTTCATGACGTGGCGGATCACGTGGAACTCGTCGCTGATGCCGTTGCCGCCGTGCATGTCGCGGGCTTCGCGCGCAATTTCGATCGCCTTGCCGCAGGAGTTGCGCTTGATCAGCGAGATCATTTCGGGCGTAGCCCGGCCTTCGTCGAAGAGCCGGCCGACGCGCAAGCAAGCCTGCAGGCCGATGGCGATCTCGGTCTGCATGTCGGCGAGCTTCTTCTGGATCAGCTGGTTGGCCGCGAGCGGCCGGCCGAACTGACGGCGGTCCATCGTGTAGTCGCGGGCGGCGCGCCAGCAGAACTCGGCAGCCCCGAGCGCGCCCCAGCCGATGCCGTAGCGGGCCCGGTTGAGGCAACGGAAGGGGCCTGCGAGCCCGCTCGCGCCGGGAAGCTCGTTCTCCGCCGGCACGAACACCTCGTCCATCTGGATCATGCCGGTGACCGAAGCGCGCAGAGAGAATTTGCCCTCGATCTTGGGCGCCGCCAGCCCCTTTATGCCCTTCTCGAGCAGGTAGCCCCGGATCGTGCCCTCGTCGTTCTTGGCCCAGACCAGGAAGACATCGGCGATGGGCGAGTTGGAGATCCAGTTCTTCGCGCCGGAGAGTAGGAATCCGCCGTCGACCGAACGTGCGCGCGTCGTCATGCCGCCGGGGTCGGAACCGAAATCGGGCTCGGTAAGCCCGAAGCAGCCGACGGCCTCGCCGGTCGCGAGCTTCGGCAGCCACCGCTGCTTCTGCGCCTCGGTGCCGTAGGCGTCGATGGGATACATCACCAGGCTGGATTGTACGCTCATCGCCGAGCGATAGCCGGAATCGACCGCCTCCACCTCCCGCGTGGCAAGGCCGTAGCAGACGTAGCTCACGCCGGCGCAACCATAGCCCTGGATGGTCGAGCCCAGGAGGCCGAGGGCGCCCATCTCGTTCAGGATCTCGCGGTCGAAGCGCTCGTGCCGGTTCGCTTCGAGGATGCGCGGCATCAGCTTGTTTTGGGCGTAGGCGCGGGTGGTGTCGCGCACCAGCCGCTCGTCCTCGCCGAGCTGATCGTCGAGCAGGAATGGATCGTCCCACTGGAAGGCCGGTTTCGTGCGGGACGGTGCGGCCTTGGCGGCCGCAGCGGTTTGGACCATGATTCCCTCCTGAGCGACGCGTTTTTCTAGCATCCGGGCATAGGCGCACCAAGCCTGCCCGCACTCGGCAGCAGTGCCGCGACCTGTGGGAGGCTCCGTTCATGCCCGCCGCCCGCCCGAGCCCGCTCCTGATCGGGATGCTGTTCGCTCTCGGCGTCTCCTTCGCGCTGGCGATATCGCTCAACCGCTTCGCGGCAGACGGCGGCGTGCCCTTCCTGCCCTATGTCTTCTGGCAGTCGCTGGGCGGCGGCGGCGCGCTTCTGCTCCTGGCCGCGGCGTTGCGCCGACTGCCGCCCATCGATTTCCCCCACATGCGCATCTTCCTCTCCACCGGGGCGCTGAATCTCTCATTTCCCTACATGCTGCTCGCCTACCTCGCGCACAAGGTGCCGGCGAGCCTGCTCACTCTGGGCCTCGCGCTGGTGCCGGTGATGATCTACGCGCTGGCTTTGACCCTGAGGCAGGAGCGGTTCCACTCGCTGCGTTTCGGCGGAATCCTGCTGGGGCTGGCCGGCATCCTTCTGGTGCTGGTGCCGCAGGCGAGCCTGCCGGCGCCCGGCATGGCCGGCTGGGTGGCGCTCGGCCTGTTGCCGTCGCTCTCCTATGCGGTCAATGCGGTGCTGATCGCCCGCTGGCGCCCGCAGCAGACGACCTCGCTGGCGCTCGGCGCAGGCCTGATGCTCGCGTCGGCCGGCTACGTGCTCATCGTGATGGCTGCGATCGGGGAGGAGTGGTGGGCCTTCGGCGGCTCATTCGGTATTGGCCACTGGGCCACGATCGCCGCGATGGCCAACAACTGCGTGTCGTTTTATCTGGTTTTCGAGGTCATTCGCCGCGCCGGTCCGGTGATCTTTTCCACCGTCAACTATGTGGCCACACTGTCGGGCATGGGTTTCGGCATGTGGTTCTTTGGCGACGCGCCGTCGGCCTATATCTGGGGCGCGGTGGTGCTGATGTTCGCCGGGCTCTTCCTGGTTACCACGACCGGCCGGAGGGAAGACAAAGAAGACTAGGGCGGGGCTCGACGGACCCCTAATACGTGCCGCCTCCCGTGGATGACGCGCCGCCTTCGACCGAGGCCACGTCGCTCTCGGAAGTCTCGGCCTTCCGCCGCTTCTGGCCGAGGCCGATCTGCTTGGCAAACTCCGACCGCCGCCGCGCGTAGTTGGGCGCGACCATTGGATAGTCGGCATCCAAGCCCCACTTCGCCCGGTATTCGTCGGGGGTCATGTTGTATGTGGTACGGAGATGCCGTTTAAGCATCTTCAGCTCGCGGCCATCTTCGAGGCAGATCAGGTAATCGGGCGTGATCGATTTCTTGATCGGGACGGCGGGCTTCGGCGGCGCCGCAACGGCTGTTGCGCCGGCCTGCGCCTCCCGCAGCGAGGCGTGGACCGTGCGAATGACCTCCGCAAGATCGGTCGGCGCCACTGTATTATTGCCGACGTAGGCGGTGACCACATCTGCAGTCATGCGTAACAGGTCATGGTCCGAGCCGGGATTGTCAGTCTGATCGTTCATTTCAGTTTCTTTATCATGGGTGACTGGAAAATCATCGTGATTATATTGAAGATATGCTTGAAAATGTCAATCGCGAATCTTCACTTCTACTCTTGGCTGCTACAAGAAGAGGGCGGTTCCGCATCGTTCAACGACCCGCCACCACGGAGTTCCTGCCATGATGCAAACGCCTGCGACCCGCGACGCCCCGGCCTTCGAGGCGGTCTATGCGCTCGTGCGCGACAACCTCGACCCTGGCGCCGGCGATATACCGGTGGACCGACTCATGCAGGTCTTCCGCCGGCTCGCCGACCTCTACGACACCGATGTCAGCAGCCCGCTGAACATGGGCTACTTCTGCATCGACGCGGATGCAACCTCGATCGCCGCCATGGACGAGACCAACCGCCGCGGCGCGAACGTCGCGGTGCGGGGCCAGCATCCGGCATCCGCCGCCTTCGAGCAGTACAGCGTCGACCTGATCATGGAGACCTTCGGCATCGATCCCGAAAGCGGGGCCGGGCACTTCACCGCATGCGGCACCGAGGCGAACCAGACCGCCATGATCGTCGCGCTCACCGACCGGCTCTCGCACCGCAACCCGCGCTGCACCGCCTACGACCAGGCGCTTTGCATGGACGGGACCGGACTGGAGGAGCCTTACGAGTACTGGCGTCACGGGGCGCTGCCGCTCACGGTGCGGCCGGCGCTCTATGTCTCGCCCCAGACCCACTTCTCTATCGAGAAGAACGCGCGCAACCTGATCGGCACCGCCTCGATCCGCACGGTGCCCGTGGACGGCGACCTCCGCATGGACGTGGGTGCGCTCGCGGACGCGATGGCGGCGGACGCCGCATCGGGAGCGTTCCTGCCGTTCATGGCCGTCGGCTCGGTCGGCGCGACGCCGTCCGGGATCGTTGATCCGCTCGCCGAGATCGGCGCGGTGTGCCGCGAGCACGGCGCCTGGTTCCACGTCGATGCGCCGTGGGGCGCCATCGCCGCGTTCTCGCCACGGCTGCGCGAGGACTGCCTCGCCGGCCTCGATGCGGCGGACTCGCTGATCTTCGACCCGCACAAGACGCTGGTGCCACTCGGTGCGGGCGGGTGCGGCATGTTCATCAGCCGCCACCGTGAGGCGGTGGAGCGCGCGTTCAATATCTACGACCGGCCGGTGGAGCAGCACGAGTTCTCCTCCCTGTCGCTCCAGGGCTCGCGCGCCAACAGCGGGCTCAGGGTGCTGACCTCGGTTCTTCAGCCGGCGGCACTGGCGCAGCGGATCGAGGGGGAAGCGGCGCTGGGCGACACGCTGCGTCGCCTGCTGCAAGACGCGGGTTGGGAGATCGTCAACCGGACGCCGTTGCCGGTCGTCTGCACCGTTCATCCGGCCATGCGGGCCGGCACCTTCAGTGCGGACGATGCGGTCCAGCATCTGCGGGCGGAGGGCGTGCTCGCCTGGGCCGAGGCGCTCAGGCCGGGCGAGCCCGAGGCCATCCGCCTGGGCATCATCAGCCGCAGGACGACGGAGGAATCGCTCCGCTTCGTCGTGGAGCGCCTTGCGGCCTTCGCAGCAGAGCGCGGTTAGCCCGGCCTCCCCACGCAAGCGCTACGCGCCACACGGCTGCCAGCCGGGCGGGGCGAGCTCGAAGCCGGCGAACTCGAAGGCGGGCGCCACGGTACAGCCGACCAGGGTCCAGGCACCCTCCGGTCGCGCGCTCTGCCAGGCACCGACGGGAACCACAACCTGCGGCCAGGCACCTTCACCCACGCCCAGCCGGTGACTCGTGGTCTCCACGCCGTCGAGCGATAGCGCGAGCCTGAGCACATCGCCGGCGTGGTAATACCAGATCTCCACCGCATCGACCCGGTGCCAGGCCGAGACCTCCCCCGCGCGCAGGAGGTAATAGATGGAGGTGACCGCGCCGCGTCCGCCGTCTTCCGCCTGCGCGCGGTAGATTTCGCGGTAGTGGCCGCCCTCCGGGTGCGGCGTCAGCCCGTAGCGGGCGATGATCTCGTCGGCATCCATCGGCGGCCTTCCTTCTCTGGGTCAGGCGGCGATGCCCGCCGGGATTCGGCGCCGCCGCCACCTGTACTATACTCAGGCCATGGTGGTGCGTACCTTCGCCGGGTGGCCACCAGATCGGGCTCAGAGGCTGGTGCAGGACATGCAGCACCGCATGGGCATAAGCATCTTGGCAGCGGTAGCAGCGGGGCTTGCCGCGCTGATGCTCTGGTCTGGGGCTGAGGCCGCGGAAGCGGAAATCCGGAACTTCCCCTTCGAGTGCGAGACGCCCGACGGGCGCATCGTCAAGCCCCTGCACGGCGATATCGAAGGCGATACGTACACGGACCTGCCCGCGCAGCGCGCGCAGTGTCTCGGCACCATCGACCGCAAAATCGCGCTCTGCTGGGAGAACACCCGGTTCGCGACCGAGGCCGAGAACCAGGAGCTTGCCGACTGTCTGCCCAGGTTCCGCGACCAGGCGCGGGCGTGCGTCGGGCACTTCTCCTTCGAGCGCGCCAAGTGCGGGGCCGAGGACCCTCTCCCGGTTGATGACGCCGCAAGCGAGCAAGACGATGAAGTCCCGCTGGAAACCACACTGGGGGGACGTCACAGGGTAAAGCCTGTGGATCGCCTGATGTCGGCGAGAGAGGCAGCCAATATCAGAACCGGCCCCAGCCCCGACTACGACATCGTGGGGACCGTGATGGCCGGCGACGAGCTGCACGTGACCGGCGAGGTCCGGGGGCGAGACTGGTTGAGGGTGGCGTACCCACAGAGCGGCGATGAGTCGTACATCTACGGACCGCTCCTGAGACTGGTGGCGCAACAGCCGCGCTCGACGCCAACCACGACGACCCCGTCGGCGGTCGAGGCGTCAGCGCCTCCTCAGCCCTCGGGCCCGAGCTGGTCGATCGCGGAGAACCAGCCCTGCGAGGTGTGGAACTACGGTAGCAGGGACTACGAGCCCCTCACCTGGTCGGGCCTCTGCACGAACGGCAAGGCAGCGGGCAGCGGCCGCCTGGTCTTTCGCGGTGGCGAAGGCGTGTACGACGGCGCCATGCAGGGCGGCAAGATGCACGGACGCGGGGTCCTGGATTGGGCCAACGGCTTCCGCTACGAGGGCGAGCTAAGGGACGGCAAGCAGCACGGCCAAGGGACGCTCACCCAGGCCAACGGCGCGCGCTACGTGGGTGGATGGCGCGACGGCCGACCCCACGGACAAGGGACCTACACGCAAGCCGACGGCACCATCTTCGAGGGCACCTGGCGCGACGGCTGCTTCGGAGACCGCACGAGCCGCTGGGCCTCGATCGGGACGACGGCCGCAGCCTGCGGTTTCGAGTAGCGGCTATCCGGACGCGGCGAAGACAGGCAACCGACCGGACAGCCAGTCGTTGATGATCTCGGTGGCCGGAACGCCCGCGGCGTCGATGGCGGACACGTCTCTCTTGGTGAGCCACGCACTCACCAGTGCGTACCCCAGGGAGTATCCCGCATGGCGCGGCCACTCGGGATCGCCCTTTCGGCCGAACATCCAGTTGTCGTTATCGTACTCGGTCGCCGACAGCAGCGGGCGGGCGCGGTCCGCCATTCGCTTCAACGACTCATCGTCAAGCGCCACCGCGTAAAACGGCGTCGGCGCGCCGACCTCCTCCTCGAAGCATTGGGCAAGGCCTTCGCTGACGAAGCGGCCGCCCAGCGTGTACGTCTCGATGCCGCTTCGGAGCCGCGCCACATGGTGCATTTCGTGCGCAAGTGTCGCGAGTATCCTGTCAGGCCGCTCCAGATCATTCAGCTGGGACGAACCCGGATCCAACGTAATGGTGATGCGGCCAGGACCATTGGCGCGGCCAGAGAGACCCCACTCTCGTATCACCCAGGCTTCGGCGGCCACGACGACATCGAGACGATCCATCTGGACGAAGCGAGCGATCCGTTCTTTCGCCGCTTCGAGTTCGCCCATGACATTTTCCCTGAGCCGCGCGGGGATTTCGTCCATCGCGTCGAGCAGGTGGAATGTGATTGTCATCGCTCCTCCAAGCGGTGAGGTCACAGACCTACTGGAAAATTTGCGGGCGCGCATCCGGTCTGCACGACGTACATCGGGGCGCGTCCCCTATGCCTTCGCACGGCCCGGATCGAGTCCTATGATCGCCCCGTGGAGATATTGTGCCGCGATTGCGGCCACCGGCCGCTCGGCTCCGCCGGCACCTGCCCGGCCTGCGGCTCGGTGCGCCTCCTGAGCCACGCCGAGCTTCACGATCTCTCCATCGCCCATCTCGACTGCGACGCCTTCTACGCCGCGATCGAAAAGCGCGACCGCCCGGAGCTCCGCGACCGCCCGGTGATCGTGGGCGGCCGCCACCGGGGCGTGGTCGCCGCCTGCTGCTACATCGCCCGCACCTACGGCGTCCGCTCCGCCATGCCGATGTTCAAGGCGCTCAAGGCCTGCCCGGAGGCCGAGGTCATCAAGCCCAACATGAAGAAGTACGCGGCGGTCGGCCGCGAGGTCCGCGCGATGATGCTGGAGTGCACGCCGCTGGTGGAGCCGCTCTCCATCGACGAGGCGTTCATGGACCTCTCCGGCACCGAGGTGCTGCACCGCGCGAGCGCGGCCGAGACGCTCGCGGCCCTCGCGCGCCGGGTGGAGAAAGCGCTCTCCATCACCGTCTCCATTGGTCTCAGCTACAACAAGTTCCTGGCCAAGATCGCCTCCGATCTCGACAAGCCGCGTGGCTTCGCCGTGATCGGCCGGGCCGAGGCCCGTGCCTTCCTCGCCGACAAGCCGGTGGGGCTGCTGTGGGGCGTCGGTGCGGCCATGCAGCGGCGTCTCGCCCGCGACGGCATCACGCTGATCGGCGAGCTTGCCCGTCTCGACGAGGCGACGCTTGTCGCCCGCTACGGCAAGATCGGCAAGCGGCTCCACTTGTGCGCCCGCGGTGAGGACGACCGCTCGGTCAATCCGGAGCGCGAGACCAAGAGCATCTCATCGGAGATCACGCTGGATGAAGACCTGTCCGATCCTGAGAAACTTCGCCCGATCCTGTGGCGCCTGACCGAGACGGTGGCACGGCGCCTGAAGAAGGCCGGCCTCGCCGGCGGCGGCGTCACGCTCAAGCTCAAGACCGCCGAATTCCGCATCCTCACCCGGGCCCGCCGGCTGGGCTCCGCCACCCAATCGGCGGACGAGATGTTCCGCGCGGCCGAGCCGCTGCTTGCGCGCGAGGCGGACGGCCGCGCCTTCCGCCTGATCGGCATCGGCGCCCACGACCTCGTCCCAGCCGCCGAAGCCGTCCAGGGCGATCTCTTCAGCGCTACCGCGCTTGGGGAGGAGAAGATCGACAAAGCGGTGGATGCAGTGCGCGAAAAATTCGGGGAGGACGCCATCGTCAGGGGCCGCGGCTTCGGCACCAAGCTCGTGCGTCAGGGCCCCTCCAAGGTGGAGTGAGCGGGCGCGGCTATCGCCGCATCCCGACGAAGGCCTGGCCGCCAATGCTGCCGAGAATGATCAGCCCGCCGACGAGGGTGAGGACGCTCGGTACCTCGCCGAAGGCGAGCCATACCCAGATCGAGGCGAACACCACCTCGGTCAGCGACAGCACCAGAAGCTCGGCCGCCGGCACGTTCTTTGCCCCGATGGTCAGCATGAAGATGCCGGCGCCGATGACCAGCACCCCGTACATGGTGGCGAGGCCCACATCCACGATTGGTGCAGCGAGCCCGGTGCCGCTGGCCGCCGCCATTACCGCGCTGAATGCGGCGGTGATCGCGGCACCAATCAGGATCGTCGGCGACATGTCGGTGTGCCGGCCGCGCCGGATGGCCACCGAGAAGCCAGCGAACCCCGCCGCCGAGGCGAGCGCCGCGAGGTCGCCCAGCAGGTCGGCCTCCGCCAGGCCTTCGCCGATCATGATGGTGACCCCGGCGATCACGCCGAACATGGCGAACCACATCGAGCGCGCCACCCGCTCGCGCAGCACCATCCATCCGAGGAAGGCCGCAACCAAAGGCGATGCGCTGATCAGGAAAAGTGCGTTCGCTACCGTCGAGTGCATGACGCCCCATACGTAGCCGGTGAACGCGACCGCAAGCCCGATACCGCCCACAAGGCCGTTCACGCCCGCACTGCGGACTAGCTCCAGCACCGGGCGCCGGGTGACCAGGAAATAGATCAGGATTACCGCCGCCGCCCCGAGGGAGCGGTAGAACAGGAACTGCCACGGCGTGCTCTCGTCGGCGAGCCGGATGATCGGCCCGCCGAGGCTCATGCAGAGCCCGGCCGAGAGCACCCAGAGGCGGCCGGTGACGCGGCCGCGATCGGGCCCGGAACCCAAGATCGTGGTCAAGAGGCCTCCTCACGATTTGCGAGATCGGCCGGGACGCGCTGGGACGTCCGCCTGAATCGCGCGCAAGAATGCCCGTATTAGGGCGACTTGTCGCCGTCCGATTCCGTCTCGGAACGCGGGTCCAGCTCGTAGAGGGTGGGCGAGGTGCGCGGCACCGCCACGAAGCCGGCGCGATCGTCCTGCTTCGGCCGGGGCCTCATCACGAGGCGGACGATGGTGAACAGCGCCAGCCCCGCGTGGACGGAGGTCGTGAACATGAACAGCCCGCCGCTGCCGTAATACCCCATCAGAGCCGAGGCGATCAGCGGGCCGAGCGAAGCGCCGAGCCCGTAGACCAGCAGGAGCCCGCCGGCGGTCGCCACGAAGCGCGTGTCCTCCGCGTGGTCGTTCGCATGCGCCACGGACACTGCGTAGAGCGGCATGGCGAAGCCGCCAAAGGCAGCGGAGAGCCCGATGAGGAGCGTGGTCGATGGCTCGACCCATGTGCTCAGCAGCACGCCACTCGCCGCCGCGCAGAGTGTTGCTCCCACAATCACGAAGCGCCGGTCAACGCGGTCGGAGACCAGGCCGAGTGGCCATTGCGCGACGGCGCCTGCGAGCGTCGCGCCCGCGATGAAGTAGACCAGATTGTCGATGTCGAGACCGCTGCGGCTCGCGAAGACCGGTCCCAGGGTCCAGAACGAGCCGTTGACCAGGCCGACGCTCAGGCACCCGATGAATCCCACCGGCGAGAGCCGCCAGAGCCCTGCGATGTCGAGGCCGATGGTCGCGGGCCGGGGCGGCTCCGGCGCCTTGGTCAGCGAGACGGGAACCAGCGCGATGGCGATCAAGATGGCGATGAGCGCGAACAGCTCGAAGCCGCCGGGGTCATACGTCGTCAGCAGGAATTGCCCTGCCATCAGCACGCAGAGGCTGATGAAGGTGTACGCGGACATGACTGCACCGCGGTTGGCGGTGGTGGCGCGGTCGTTCAGCCAGCTCTCGATCACCACGTAGAGACCGGCGAAGGCGAAACCCACGAAGAGACGCAGCACCCCCCAGGCGATCGGGTCGATGAGGAAGACGTGGGCGAGCGCCGTGGCGGCGATGATGCTGGAGAGCGTCGCGAAGGTCCTGATGTGGCCGACGCGGCGCACCACGAAGGGCACGTTAAGGCAGCCCAGGATGAAGCCCGCGAAGTAGACCGTGCCGAGCAGGCCGATCTCGAGCGTCGAGAAGGCCTCGATCTCGGCCCGCACGGGCAGCAGCGTGTTGATCAGCCCGTTGCCGGTGAAGAGGATCGCCGTGCCGAGCAACAGCCCGGCGAGCTGTCGAAGCGTCGCGGTCATGGCGATGCGGACATGGGGTGGCAGGCCCGCGTGAGCAACACAATTTCGCCCGCCACCGGAAGAATATAGCGGGCGGCGAGGCGGCCTCTAGGCGACGGTGACGGCCACCCGATGCATGGCGTTGTTGAGATAGCCCTTCGGATTCCAGGCGACGGCGTGGGGCTGGCTCATGCCCTCGGAATCCATCGCCCTCGCCCAGATCTCGTAGTATCCCGGCCCCGGAAACTCGATCGCAGCGCGCCAGTTCTGCCAGGCGCCGGCGTTCACCGGCTCGTCGAGCGTGGCGGGGGTCCAGGTCGCGCCAAAATCGATGGAGAGATGGACCGCATCGACCGTCCGCTCGCCAGCCCAGGCGTGCCCGCGCACGTCCAGTGCGCGCGCCGGGGACCTTTGCCCGGTAGCGGGATGCGTAATCAGCGACTTCACCGGCATTGCCCCGATGATGGTGAAGTCTGTCTCGTCCAGCTGCTCGCCCGGCGCCACCGGGCGGCCCGGCACGCGGTAGGAGGTGCCGGTCATCTTCGCTCCGTCGTGGACCCGGTCGCGCAGCCAGACCCGCGTGAGCCATTTCTGCGAGCACGCCCCCGGCCATCCGGGGACGATCAGGCGAAGCGGCGCGCCGTTCATGGGGTGGATCGGTTGCCCGTTCTGGGCAAAGGCGATGAGAGAGTCGGGGTCCATGGCTTTGGCGATCGGCACGCCGCGCGAGATCGGGAGTCCGCTCGCCGCGCCGGAGGGGTGCGTGTCCGCGCCCTCGTGCGCAGTATAGACGACGGTGTCTCTGACGCCGGCGGCCTTGAGCACGTCGGCGAGGCGGACTCCGGTCCACTCCGAGCAGGCGACGGCGCCATAGGTCCACTGCGTACCGTCAGCCGGCGGTTCGAAGAAGGTGCGGCCGTTGCCTGCGCACTCCAACGTCAGCACCCGGGTGACGACTTCGAATCTGCGCTTCAGATCGCCGATGCCGAGCGTGAGCGGGGTCTCGACCAGGCCATCGACGATGAGCGCCCAAGCGGACGCATCCACGGTCTGGGGCGGGATGCCGTTGTTGCGGACGAAATGCCTCTCGGTCGGCGTGATGGCATCGTCGAGCAGGTGCGCCGGCGTCTCCGCGCTCAGCGGCCGCTCGTTGAGCACGACCAAGCCGTCCTTGCCCTGAATGACGGGCATGTCGGCGAGCGCAACGGGGATGAAGTGGGCGGGCATGGTGCGGTGGAAGGGGATGGTGCCGCCGACCAGCGCCGCCATGCCGGCAAGCCCCGCACCTTTGAGGAACCCGCGTCGGTCTGGATGGGTCACACGGCCGAACAGCAGACGATCGGCCTGATCGGGATCATCCCGGTAGAGCTCGTGCAAGCTCCGGCTCGCAGAGGTCTTGTGCATTGCTCGCGTCGCGTCGAGTGCCGGTGCATACGATAGCTACAGCGAAGGGGAACGAACAGACGGCTCGCCACCACGCGTCACGCTGCTGATCGGTTAAACTGCGGGCAGTCTTGCGAGCACAGATTCCAGGGGCACCCGATATGACCGCAGACTACGAGACCATAACGCTTTCGCGCGAAGGCCAGCTTGTCCGTATGGAGTTGACGCGGCCCGAACGACTCAACGCCTTCGCCATGACCGGCACCCGCGAGCTGCTCGACGCGGCGGGCCGCCTCGCCGCCGACGAGGATGTCCGCATGGTGGCGATTACCGGCTCGGGGCGTGCTTTCTCCACCGGAATCGACCTCAAGGATCTGGCCGTCGGGCAGATCGAGCCGAGCTACTTCGACATGTGGGACCGGGCGCTCCGGGTGTTCGAGACGATGGACAAGCTCGTCCTCTGCCTGATTCACGGCTACGCCGTCGGCGGCGGCCTGCAACTGGCGCTGGCCTGCGACATCCGCGTCTGCACGCCTTCGGCCCAGCTCGGCCTGCCGGCGATCAAGGAAGGGCTGATCCCCGGCTTAGGCACCTTCCGCCTTGCGCGCTACGTCGGGCTCGGCCGCGCCAAGTCGTTGATTATCCGGGGCAACATGATCGACGGCACCGAGGCCGAGCGCATCGGCATGGTGGATCACCTGGTCGACGAGGACACGGCCTTCGACGAGTTCGAAGCCTTGCTCAGCGAGTACGCCAGTACCAACTCGGCCGGGTGCCGGGCCTCCAAGCAGATGCTGCTGGACTGTTTCGACCTCGGGTGGGAGGCCTTCTTCCACAAGTATCTGGTGCTGCAAGGCAACGCCGTGGCCGCGCCGGACTTCGCCGAGGCCATGGAGGCCTACCGGGAAGGCCGCGATCCGCGCTGGGAGTAAGCGCGCGCCCGCATCAGTTGGCGCCGCTACCCTCCCTCTTCGCGCGCATCTGCTTCGCGAATAGCCGCGCTGCGGCGAAGGCGCCATAGGTGGCGACGCAGAACGGTACGCAATAGGTCAGCCCGAGCTTGAACCAGTTGATCGCACCGTCGCCTGTGATGTGGTCGCCCTGGTTGATCATGTTGAGCACCGTCCCAACGATCGCGCCGACGATCAGCGAGTTGCGGATCACGGGCCAGGAAAAGGTCCAGCGTAGCGGCGTCAGGGCGGGATCGTGCATGTCGGCTTGGCTCCGGTATCCCTCTGCTGGGCGCCCCGGTCAGCGCCTGTTGGCGACGGCCTCGCGGCGGTAGGGGTGGGCCGGGTAGACGCCCATGATCCGCACCTCGCGCGAGAAGTAGTCAAGCTCGCTCAGGGCGCGCGCCAATCCGGTTTCGGACGGATGCCCCTCGACCTCGGCGAAGAAGACCGTCGCCGAAAAGCTGCCGTCAACCATGTAGCTTTCCAGCTTGGTCATGTTCACGCCGTTGGTGGCGAAGCCGCCGAGGCACTTGTAGAGCGCCGCCGGCACGTTGCGGCACTGGAACATGAAGGAGGTGATCACTGGCCCGGCGTCCGCGCCGGGTTCGGCCGGCTGCCGCGACAACACCACGAAGCGCGTCGTGTTGTGGGCGTCGTCCTCGATGTTCGCCTCGACGATGGCCAGCCCATAGGTCTCGGCGGCGAGCTGGGAGGCGATCGCGGCCCTGGTCGGGTCGCCCGTCGTCGCCACCTCGGCGGCAGCGCCTGCCGTATCGGCGTGCACGATCGGCACGAGACCGCGCCGCGCGATGAGCTTGCGGCATTGGGAGAGCGCGTGCACGTGCGAGCGCACGGTCTCGAGCTTCGACGGGTCGGCGCCGGGGCAGGCAAGGAGGTTGTGGCGCACGCGCTCGAAGTGTTCCTCGACGATGTGGAGGTTGGATTCAGGCAGGAGCTGGTGAATGTCGGCCACGCGGCCCGCCGCCGAGTTCTCGATCGG
Source organism: Alphaproteobacteria bacterium (assembly GCA_022826345.1). The sequence goes on along the minus strand of JAJDVB010000141.1, from coordinate 65,031 downwards.
GATCATGGCGAGGCCGGCGTGACCCTGGGTCACGGCAGCGAAGGTATCGCTGAAGGTCTTGCAGGGAAGCGTGGTCATCGCCGGATAGCGGGCCATGCAAGCGGCCTCGGAGAAGGCGCCCGGCGCCCCCTGGAAGGCAATCACGGTTGCCGGGTCCTGGGAACGCTCGGCACCGTCGGTTGAGACATTCGATGGAGACATGGGCAGGTGCCTGACGGATGCGGGCGGCCGGTGCGGGCACCCCTTCGACAGGCGCCGGACTATCCGCTGAGGGCGCGGGCGTGTCAACGCAGGCGATGCCGTCGGCGCGGGATGCGCTATGGTGCGGCACCGCAAGAGGGATGCCATGAACGACCCCGTTCGCCCGCCGCGCCCGGACGAGCTCGACCCCATCGAGAGCGCGAGCCGCGACGAGATCGCGGCACTGCAGCTCACGCGGCTGCAAGCGACCCTGCGGCGCGCCTACGACAAGGTGCCACATTACAAGAGGTGTTTCGACGAGGCCGGCGTGAGCCCGGCCGATCTCACGTCCCTCGACGATCTCGCCAAGTTCCCGTTCACGGTCAAGGACGACCTCCGCCTCAACTACCCCTTCGACATGTTTGCGGTGCCGCAGGAACAGATCATTCGCATCCATGCCTCGAGCGGCACCACCGGCATCCCCACCGTCGTGGGCTACACGAGGAACGACCTCGACACCTGGGCCGGCCTGGTCGCCCGCTGCCTGCGTGCCGCCGGCGCGCGCCCCGGCGACATGGTGCACATCGCCTACGGCTACGGGCTCTTCACCGGCGGCCTCGGCCTCCACGCCGGCGCCGAAAAGCTCGGCTGCACCGTGGTCCCGGCGTCGGGCGGGTTCACCGAGCGTCAGGTGGGGATGATCTACGACTTCGAGCCCCGGGTCATCGCCGTCACACCGTCCTACATGCTGGCGATTGGCGACGAGTTCGAGCGCTTGGGGCTGGACCCGCGGCGCTGCTCGCTGCAGATCGGCATTCACGGCGCCGAGCCCTGGACCGAAGCGATGCGCGAGGAAATCGAGACCCGCTTCGCCATGCAGGCGATCGACATCTACGGGTGCTCCGAGGCGATCGGCCCCGGCGTCTCCATCGAGTGCGTGGAGAGCAAGGACGGTCTCCACATCTGGGAAGACCACTTCTACCCCGAGATCATCGATCCCGAGACCAGCGCGGTGTTGCCCGACGGCGAGGCGGGAGAAATGGTCATCACGTCTCTCACCAAGGAAGCGTGCCCCATCATCCGCTACCGCACCCGCGACCTCACCCGGCTGCTGCCGGGCACCGCGCGCTCCATGCGGCGCATGCAGCGGGTCACGGGACGTAACGACGACATGCTGATCATCCGCGGCGTCAATCTGTTCCCGTCGTTCATCGAAGAGATCGTGCTCGAAGACGAGCGCCTCACGCCGCACTACTATCTTGAAGTGCGGCGGCCGGGGCGCCTCGACGAGTTGACGGTCGTCGTTGAAGCCAAGCCGGGCGCCGCCGATGAAGAGACACGACAGGCGGCCGCACGCGATCTCGTCGGCCGAATTCGGTCGCTGATCGGCATCGGCAGCAAGGTCACGGTGGGCGAGCCGGGCTCGATCGAACGCTCGGCCGGCAAGGCCAAGCGCATCGTCGACCTGCGCCCCAAGGACTAGCGATCGCCGGGAAGATTCCCGTAGATGGCGGAGAGCGGCCCGCCATATAGTCCGCAAGGCACAATCGGTGTCGGGACGCGATGGCCGCTGCCCGATAGACGGCGGGGACGATGATCGACTTCCGGACCCACCCCGACGAGTACCGCCACTGGCGCCTCGCCATCGACGGCGCCATCGCCACGCTTGCGCTCGACGTGGACGAGAACGGCGGCATCGCCGGCGACTATGCGCTGAAGCTCAACTCCTACGATCTCGGCGTCGATATCGAGCTCGCGGATGCCGTCCAGCGGCTACGCTTCGAGCATCCGCAGGTGCGCGCGGTGGTGCTGACCTCGGCGAAGGAGCGCGTGTTCTCCGCCGGCGCGAACATCCCGATGCTCTCGCGCTCGTCGCACATCGATAAGGTCAACTTCTGCAAGTTCACCAACGAGACCCGGAACGCCATCGAGGACGCTTCGGCCAACGCGGGCCAGCGTTGGATGACCGTGATCGCCGGCACGGCGGCGGGCGGCGGCTACGAGCTCGCGCTCGCGACCGATCACATCGTCCTGGTGGACGACGGTTCTACCGCTGTGTCGCTGCCCGAGGTCCCACTGCTCGCGGTGCTGCCGGGCACCGGCGGGCTCACCCGCGTCGTCGACAAGCGATGCGTGCGCCGCGACCGCGCTGATTATTTCTGCACCACGGGCGAAGGCGTGCGCGGACGCCGCGCGCTGGACTGGAAGCTGGTGGACGAGCTGGTGCCGCGCTCACGCCTCGACGATGCCGTCGCGGCCCGCGCCGCAGCCTTGGCGGAGGCATCGGATCGGCCGGCCGATGCACGCGGCATCGTGCTGCCGCCGCTGAAGCGCACGCTGACCGACGATGCTGTCGCCTACCGGCATGTCCAGGTAGCGCTCGACCGTGCCGGCGGCACGGCGACGCTCACGGTGAGCGCGCCGGATGCGCCGCCGCCTGCCGAGCCCGCCGCGATCCACGCCGCCGGCGCCAACTTCTGGCCGCTGGCGTTTGCGCGCGAGCTCGACGATGCGATCCTGCACCTGCGCTTCAACGAGCCGGCGCTCGGCACCTGGGTGCTCAAGACGACGGGAGCAGCGGCGCACGTCGCGGCAGCGGATGCCGCGCTCGCGGCCAACGCCGGCGACTGGCTGGTGCGCGAGATCACCCTCTACCTCAAGCGCACCCTGAAGCGTCTCGACGTGAGCGCGAGGAGCCTGGTCGCGCTGATCGAGCCGGGCTCCTGCTTCACCGGCACGTTGCTGGAGCTCGCGCTCGCGGCCGACAGGAGCTTCATGCTCGACGGCACCTTTGAGGGCTCGAACGAGGCGCCGGCGACGGTGCGACTCACAGCGATGAACGCCGGCCCGCTGCCGATGGCGAACGGGCTCTCGCGCCTTGCCAGCCGCTTCCTCGACGATGATGAAGCGCTCGCGGCAGCGCACGGCACCGTGGGCGCCGACCTCGACGCCGGGATGGCGGAGGCATTGGGGCTCGTCACCTTCATCCCCGATGACATCGACTGGGAGGACGAGGTGCGCATCGCCATCGAGGCGCGCGCGGCGTTCTCGCCCGATGCGCTGAGCGGCATGGAGGCGTCGCTCCGCTTCGCCGGGCCGGAAACCCTGGAGACCAAGATCTTCGGCCGGCTCTCGGCCTGGCAGAACTGGATTTTCCAGCGCCCCAACACCGTGGGCCCCGACGGCGCCCTCAAGCTCTACGGGTCGGGCGTGCAGCCGACCTTCGACCGCAACCGCGTCTAGCGCGGGGAGAGACCAGCCCGATGCAGGCCGACTACAACGAACGCATCCCCAACAACGTGAACCTCGCCGACGACCGCCGCCTGCTGCGCGCGCTGGAGCGCTGGCAGCCGGCCTATCTCGACTGGTGGCGCGAGCTCGGCCCCGTCGGCGCGCTGCAGCACGACGTCTACTTGCGCACCGCCATCGGCGTCGACACGGATGGCTGGGCGCATTTCGGCCACGTCAAGATGCCAGACTACCGCTGGGGCATCTTCCTGGCCGAGCCTGAGCCCGACCGACGCATCAACTTCGGCATCCACAAGGGCGAGCCCGCGTGGCAGGAGCTGCCCGGCGAGTACCGCGCGGAGCTGCGCCGCCTCATCGTCATTCAGGGCGATACCGAGCCTGCCTCGGTGGAGCAGCAGTGCCGGCTCGGCCTCAGCGCGCCCTCGCTTTACGACCTGCGCAATCTCTACCAGGTCAACGTGGAGGAAGGCCGCCACCTCTGGGCGATGGTCTATCTGCTGCACGCCTTCTTCGGCCGCGACGGGCGCGAGGAGGCCGAGGAATTGCTGGCCCGCCACGCGGGCGATGCCGACAAGCCACGCACGCTGGAAGCCTTCAACGAGCCCACGGACGACTGGCTCTCGTTCTTCATGTACACCTTCTTCCAGGACCGCGACGGCAAGTTCCAGCTCTGTGCACTGGCGGAATCGGGCTTCGATCCGCTGTCCCGCACCTGCCGCTTCATGCTGACCGAGGAAGCGCACCACATGTTCGTGGGCGAATCCGGTGTCATGCGCATCGTCCAGCGCACCTGCGAGAAGATGCGCGAGCACGACACCGACGATGTCGGCCCCCATGGCGCCGTGCCGCTCGCGCTGCTGCAGAAGTGGGTCAACCTCCACTATTCGATCTGCCTCGATCTGTTTGGCGCTGAGGAATCCACCAACGCCGCCAACTACTATTCGATGGGGCTGAAGGGCCGATATCAGGAGACGAAAATCGACGACGACCACGTGCTCGCGGAGCATACCGTCACCGTGCCCGCCATGGAGAGCGGCAAGGTGGGGTCCAAGGAGGTGACGGCGCTCAAGGCGATGAACGAGACCCTGCGCGATTCCTACGTCGAGGACAGCCAGCGCGGCCTCAACCGCTTCAACAAGGTGATCCGCTCATTCGACATCGACTTCGAGCTGCGCCTGCCGCACCGGGCCTTCCACCGCAACATCGGCGCCTTCGCCGGCATCCACGCGGCCCCGGACGGCACGCTCGTCGACGAGGCGGCCTGGGCAGCGAAGCGGGACGCGTGGCTGCCGAGCGCAGCCGACCGCGCCTTCGTCGAATCCCTGATGCACCCGGTAAGCGAGCCCGGCGCGATGGCCGGCTGGATCGCCCCGCCGAAGCGCGGCATCCACGGCCAACCCCTCGACTACCGCTACGTCGAATTTCACTAGGGAAGGCGATCTTGCCGAGCGGAGCCCTGCCGTTCGCGGGCCGACGGCGAGATCGAGCGAGTAGCCCATGCAGGAACTTCCACCACCATCGCTGCTGCAACGTGCCGGGCGCGAGGCGATCGCCTATCGGGCGATGGAGGGCAGCACGCCGGGTGTGATGTTCTGCGGCGGCTTCATGTCAGACATGACCGGGACCAAGGCCACGGCGCTGGAAGCCCACTGTCGCCGCACAGGCCGCGCCTACGTGCGCTTCGACTATGCCGGCCACGGTGAATCGGGCGGCGCGTTCCGGGACGGCACCATCGGCGCGTGGCGGGACGACGCGCTGGCCGTGCTCGACAGCATTGCCAGCGGTCCACAAATCCTGGTCGGCTCCAGCATGGGCGGCTGGATCGTGCTGCTGCTCGCGCTGGCGCGGCCCGAGCGTGTCGCCGGCCTCGTCGGCGTCGCAGCGGCACCCGATTTCACCGAGGACCTTATCTGGTCCACGCTCGACGACGAAGGGCGGCGGACCCTCGCCGAGACCGGCGAAATCGTGATGCCTTGCGATTACGGCGACGACCCCTATCCGATCACCATGGACCTGATCGAGGAGGGGCGCGATCACCTCCTGCTGCGTGAGCCGATTGCGCTTGGCTGCCCTCTTCACCTGCTGCAGGGCATGCGCGACGAGGACGTGCCCTGGCGCACCGCGCTCCAAATTACCGAGTTGGTTGAAGGCGAGCGCGTCACTGTCGAGCTGGTGAAGGACGGGGACCACCGCCTCTCGCGCGATGAAGACCTCGCCCGCCTGTGCGCAGCCGTCGATGCGGTCGCCGGCGCTGGCCAGGCTTAGCGTCCTTCAAATCATGGTGAGCGCGTGTGACCGCGCTAGGCAGGGCGCTCTGAGGTTACTATCTATGCCCGAGCAGACGGCTGGCAGAGATGGAGCGACAGCCATGAAGGGTATCGGAATTCTGGGGCGGCTCTGCGCTGCGGTGGCGGTGATGGGCGTAGCACTTTACGGCGGCGCCCTGCTTGCCGCCGATGGAGAGACGCTGCGCTCCCTCGACAAGCGCGGCGACGGCAGCCCGATCCTTAACCTGGTCGTGACCGACGGGCCGATGGAGCCGCCGCCCATCGCCTTCACCGACGAGGCCGGCGAGGAGAAGAGCCTCGCCGACTATCGCGGCACACCGGTCGCCGTGCATTTCTGGGCCACGTGGTGCTTCCCCTGCCGCGCCGAGATGCCGACCATGGACGCCCTGCAGCGGGAGCTTGGGGATGACCTGGTGATCCTGCCGCTCTCGCTCGATCGCGGCGGTGCCGAACTCGTGCGCAGGTATTACAACGACCACGACCTCACCACGCTGCCGATCTTCATCGACGAGAAGATGAAGGCGGGGCGCGCGCTCCGCGTGCACGGCATCCCCGCCACGGTCTTTTTCGACGGCGAGGGGGCGGAGGTCGCACGTGTGCTCGGCGATCGCGAGTGGAACGACCCGGACGTGATCGAGCTGGTGCGCCACATCGTCGAGTAGCGGCGCAGGCCCGGGGACACCCCTCGCGGGGTCGGCGATCATGGAACTTTCCGCCATCGGCATCGTCTCGGTCTTCGCCGCCGGGCTGATTTCCTTCCTCTCGCCCTGCGTGCTGCCGCTGGTGCCGGGGTACGTCTCCTACGTCGCCGGCGGCTCGCTCGAGGAGCTGCGGGACGAGGAGGGACTCTCCCGCCGGCGGCTGGCGGCGCTGATGCTGAGCGCGTTCTTCGTCCTCGGCTTCACGGCGGTCTTCGTGGCCCTTGGCGCGAGCGCGAGCGCCGTAGGCGGTTTCCTGCTCCAGCACAAGACGATTTTCGAATACGTCGCAGGCGGGGTGATCATCGTCTTCGGCGTCTATCTCACAGGCCTGATCAGGATCCCGTTCTTCGAGCGCGAGGCGCGCTTCGCCGGCCGTCTCGCAGGCGGCAAGCCGGCGAGCGCGTTCCTGCTGGGCGCTGCATTCGCCTTCGGCTGGACCCCCTGCATAGGCCCGGTGCTGGGCGGCATCCTCACGCTCACCGCGACCTCCGCCGATGTCGGCCTCGGCGTCGGCCTGCTGGCGGTCTATTCGCTGGGGCTCGGAGTTCCGTTCCTAATCGCGGCGGCGTTCACCGGCTTCTTCCTCCGCCACATGCGGCGCATCAGGAGGATCAGCAGGCCATTGCAGATCGGCGCCGGGGTCATCCTGGTGGCCATGGGGGCAGCCCTGATCACCGGCTACCTCAGCTCCTTCGCCTTCTGGCTGCTCGAAGCCTTCCCCGGTCTCGCCGCCATCGGGTAACCGGGAATACCGGCCGTTCTGCTTAGAGCGCGTCCGTCCTTGACGGACGCGCGACAGGCCGCGACTGCGGCGCGCCCGCGCAGGCGCTGGCCGCAGGCCGGCTGCCGTTAGCGATAAAGTGCGAGAGCGTTTCCGTGCGAAACGGAAATGCTCTGAGTCCGCGCCGGGCCTCGACGCGGAGAGTGTGTCAGGACCGGGTGCGGCCACGCAGCAGGTCGCGAAGCGTGCAGAGCTCGTCGAGAACCTGGGCGGCGCGGGCACGGTCTTCGGGAGCGAGAGGGCTTTCCTCCTCGATCCGATCGGGCAACAAAGGTGGAGCGCTCGGCCTCGAGGCCCGTTCGCGCAGCAGCTTCTGCACGCCGCGCACGGTATATCCCTCGGCGTGAAGCAAGTGCCGGATGTGGCGCAGCAGCGCCACATCCTCGGGCCGGTAGTAGCGGCGCCCGCCGCCCCGCTTGAGCGGCCTGACCTGCGGGAACTTGGTCTCCCAAAAGCGCAGTACGTGCTGCGGTACGTCGAGCTCTTCTGAGACCTCGCCGATGGTGCGGAATGCGTCCGGCGATTTCGGAACGCCCGCGCTCGCGGGCTCGGCGCCTGGCATCGCCTAGGAAGAGGCCGGCCCGTCGGGCCGTTCGCTATCCAGGACTATCTCCACGCCCTCGCCCTCCTCGACGGGCGCGAGCGAGCCATTGATGCGGTCCTTCAACACGTGTGAGGCGCGGAAAACCAGCACGCGGCGCGGCAGGATAGGAACCTCCTCGCCGGTCTTGGGATTGCGGCCGATACGCTGGCCCTTCATCCGCGCGCTGAAGCTGCCGAAGGAGGAAATCTTCACCGGCTCGCCGCGCGCGAGCGCGTCGGCGATCAGGCCGAGGACCGATTCGACCAGATCAGCAGATTCCTTCCGTGACAGGCCGATTTCGCGGAAGACAGCCTCGGCGAGATCGGCGCGGGTGACCGTTCGCCCGGCCATTGTCTCCCGCCTCCCTTTATGTCCGCGCCACGGTACTGCCTCGGCGCCCAAGCGTCAACCGTCGTGCACGGGCCGAGCCAGGGCCCATGCACAATTGTTAGGCCGGTACAGCGGTTTAGCCCGCAATTCTCACCAGGGTCACGGCCTGCGTCGCGTCCAGGTGTTCGATCCGCTAGGAGCGGGCCGAAAAGCGTATCGGGGAATACGGTTGAGGCCCGCGACGACGCGGGCGGGCGCCTGGGCGCGACCCGAAGGGCGGCGCTCTCCGGCCTACAGCGTGCGTCAAGCCGCTCGCCCGATGTCCCCGCATCGCGCTTCGCGGCTTTCCTGCTCTGTAGGCCGGACAGCGCCGCGCAGACCATGACCGTGGTGAGAATTGCGGGCTTAGAGACGAATGACGCCGGCACCCCAGACCAGCCCGCCGCCGATCCCCTCGACAACCAGCAGGTCGCCCGGCCGGATCCGCCCGTCGTCGATGCCGACCTTGAGCGCGAGCGGGATGGAGGCGGAGGAGGTATTGGCGTGGCGGTCCACGGTCACGATGGTCTTCTCCACAGGAATTCCGAGCTTCTTCCCGGTCGCGTCGATAATCCGGCGATTGGCCTGATGGGGGACCAGCCAGTCGACCTCATCGGCGCCGACACCGGCGGCCTCCAGCGCCTCGCCCGCGATCTCCGCCAGGTTGGCCACGGCGTGGCGGAAGACTTCGCGTCCCTGCATTCTCAAGTAGCCGGCGGTCTGGGTGGAGGAGACCCCGCCATCCACATAGAGCGCCTGGTAATGGCGCCCGTCGGAGCGCATGCGAACCGCGAGCACGCCCCGGTCAGCCGTGGTCCCGGTGCCGGTATCCGCGCGCAGCACGGCCGCGCCTGCGCCATCGCCGAAGAGCACACAGGTCTGGCGGTCGTCCCAATCGAGGATGCGCGAATAGGTTTCGGCGCCCACGATGAGTGCCGTGTCGGCTACGCCGCTCCGGACCATGCTGTCGGCCACCGAAAGTGCGCAGACGAAGCCGGCGCACACGGCCTGGACATCGAAGGCAATGCCGCCGGTCATGCCGAGTCTTGCCTGCACCTTGGTCGCGGTGGCGGGGAAGGTGTTGTCCGGCGTGGACGTCGCCAGCACCAGGAGATCGAGAGCGTCCGCGCTGACGCCCGCCTCTTCCAGTGCCGCCCGGCTTGCCGCGCAGGCGAGGTCGGAGGTCAGCTGGTCATCGGCGGCGACGTGCCGCTGCCTGATGCCGGTGCGGGTCTTGATCCACTCGTCGCTGGTGTCGATGCGCGTGCTGAGCTCGTCGTTGCTGAGCACGCGTTCGGGGAGGTAGGCGCCGCAGCCGACCAGCCGGGAGCGGCGCATGGCTAAAGCGCGGCCCTCTTCGGCTCCGGCAAGGCGGCAAGCTGGAGGCGCGACAGCTCGTCGATGATCTTGGGATTGATCCCTTGGCTCACCATGTCGAAGGCGACTCCGATGGCATTGGCGAAGCCCTTGTGATCGGTGCCGCCGTGGCTCTTCACCACGACCCCGTTCACGCCCAGGAACATGGCGCCGTTGTACGCGCGGGGGTCGACCCGCTCCCGGAGCAGGCGGAGCGCCGGCCGCGCCAGCAAATAGCCGAGGCGTGAGAACAGCGAACGCCGGAATGCGCTCTTGAGATATTCGGTATAGAGACGCGCCGTGCCCTCCGCCGACTTGAGCGCGATGTTGCCGGCGAAGCCGTCGGTGGCGATCACGTCGACCGTGCCGGCGGCGATGTCGTCGGCCTCGACGAAGCCGTGGAATTTGATCGGCAGGCCGGAATCCCGAAGCGTCGCGGCCGCCGTGCGGATCGTTTCAGAGCCCTTCAGCTCCTCGGTACCGATATTGAGCAGGCCCACCGTCGGCTCGCGCACGCCGAGAACGTTGCGTGCGAAGACCTCGCCCATCACGGCGAACTGCGCCAGCGTCGCAGAATCGCAGTCGATATTGGCGCCGAGGTCGAGCATTACGCTCTCGCCCCGTACCGTGGGGAAGACCGACCCCATAGCGGGACGCCCGATCCCCGGCAGGGTCTTGAGCGTGACCTTGGCGAGCGCCATGAGCGCGCCGGTGTTGCCGGCCGAAACCACGCCGTGGGCCGCATTCTCCCCCACGGCGTCGATGGCGAGCCGCATGCTCGATGCCTGGCGCTGGCGCAGCACCTGAACGAGCTTGTCGTTGTCAGCAATCACCTCCTCGGCGTGGTGGATGGAGCTGACCGCTTTGAGGCGCTTGAATTTTGCCATGCCCTCAGCGATGGCCGATTCCTTGCCGAAGAACTTGAAGCGCAGATGCGGATAGCGCACGCGGGCGATGTTGGCGCCCCTGATCACCACGTCGGGAGCACCATCGCCACCCATTGCATCGAGGGCGATTACGATCTCCGATTTGCTCATCCGCGGGCCTTCGTGTCGGCCTGGTATGGGGCTAGGCCTCGCCCTCGATCACCTCGCGGCCCCTGTAGTAGCCGCAGGCCCGACACACGTGGTGGGGCAGCTTGTGCTCGCCGCAATTGGGGCATTCGGTCGGGTTGGCCTTGGCCAGCGCGTCGTGGGAACGACGGTTGCCGCGGCGGGCGCGGGACACTTTCTTCTTCGGGACGGCCATGGACAGGTTCTCATCGCTTGACTGCACCGGCACCACGCCGCCGCTTCAACGGCGGCACACCAGTTGCGCCGGCACTACACAATAGAGTCGCACATTACAACTTGCTTTTGAGTTGGCCAAGCGCCGCGAAGGGTCCGGTGTCTCCATCGTCGTCCGGCACACCCTCCTTGGGTCCATCCTCGCCTGCCGCGTAGGTGAGCGGCCCGTCCGGCGCATCTGGATGGCGCGGATAGGGGTCGAGGATGAGGGCGAGATGCTCCGCAACCAGCGCGCCTACATCGATGCCGTCCTCGGGTAGTGGCTCGGCCTCGTCGCCTTCCGCCAAGACTTCGACCTCGCGCTCGGGCTGCTCGGCGGGGGGCGGTGCGTAGAGGGCCGAGACAGGCTCGCTCACCGAACGCGGCACGGGCTCGAGCGTCACGACGCAGCTCTGAACCAGCCGCGCATTGATTGTCCCGCTCACACGGATGGCACCGTCCGCCTCCCCGGCGGGCTCGAAGCGGAGCTCTGCCGTAAGCGCGTCCAACGCCAGCAGGTCCAGGCGGCGCGCGAGCGCCTCCCTCTCCGTCTCGTCGGCCTCGAACGCGAGCGTGAGGCGGGAGCGGCCCACCTCGTCTGCCGTGACCAGGCGCCGGTCTCCGGCGCGGGCATACCCATCGGCGCTCACTGACCGCCCTCCTCAGCAGCCAGCGAGGGCACCGGCGGCAACTCAACCTCGCCGCCGAGCAGCGCGTCTGCACTTTGGCCGTCGAGCGCGTCAAGAATCGTCTCGACATAGGCGGCCATCGCCTGAAGGCGGGCGGCGGGCGGCGGCGCGTTGTTGAAGACGTTGCGCTCCAGCGCCTCGGCGATGGCTTGGTGCCGTTCCGCCCCCGGCGCCTGCTCGAAGGCATAGTCGTAGGCCTTGGCGCGCCCGTAGAAGGCGCGCGCCATCTGCTTCACCCGCTTGCCGACGCGCAGGTCGCCGACGCCCATCTCCCGCAGGCTTTGGTCCATGTCGTCGAACATCACGTCGAAGAGCGCCTGGCTCAACTGCCGGCCAGGCTCGCCGCACTGGCGCAGCCTGCGCATCACCGGCACCACGTGCAGCACGATCAGGTCGAAGCGGCCATCGAGCGCGTCGGCAACCCCGCCCTCGGTGTAGAGGATCGGATCGCGCGCCTGACGTACTGCAGCGGTGTAGAGACGGCGGGCCGCCTCACGCCGGCGCTTGCGCCCCTTTAGATGGCGCCAGACGCGCCCGACCGCCATGACAGCCCGTTCCGCCATACCCCGCGCGCGCCGTTGACACGCTCCGGCAACGCGCGCAGTTTGGCGCGGCTCAGCGAGCGGAGGTGGCTCCCATGAGGCTCCGGCGCAGACAGGCAGTGAATGCCCCAGCGCGCGCGCCAGCCTGGCGCGGCGGACGCGCCTTGCTCGGCTACGCGTTGGCAGCGGCGCTTGTTGCCGGCTGCACGCCGATCGTCCATCAGCAAGGCCATGTCAGCGATCCGGACGCCCTAGCGGAGATCAAGCCCGGCGTGCAGACCCGCGCGGAGGTCGCGCGCCTGCTGGGCACGCCGTCGACGGTGGGAACCTTCGACGACACGCGCTGGTACTACATCAGCCGACGCACGGAGACGGAGGCGTTCAACGCGCCCGAACTGGTCGACCAAAGCGTCATCGTGATCGCCTTCGATGAGAGCGGCATCGTAGCCGAGGTCACGTCGGTATCGACCGAAGAGGCGCGTGCAGTCGCGCCGGTCGACGAGGAGACCGCGACGCGCGGCCGCGAGCTCGGCCTGCTGGAGCAGCTTTTCGGCAATATCGGCCGGCCGCTCCCGAGAGGCCAGTAAGGCAACTCCCCCCGTCCCTCTCCCTTCCGCGCTCAAGCGCATCAGCCGGCGACAAACTTCGCGATGATGGCTAGCAGCAAGATCGCCACGATGTTGGTGATCTTGATCATCGGGTTGATGGCAGGGCCGGCGGTGTCCTTGTAGGGATCGCCCACGGTGTCGCCCGTGACCGCCGCCTTGTGGCTGTCCGAGCCCTTGCCGCCGTGGTTGCCGTCCTCGATGTACTTCTTGGCGTTGTCCCAGGCGCCGCCGCCGGCGGTCATGGCGATGGCGAGGAAGAGCCCGGTCACGATCGTGCCCATGAGCGCGGCACCCAGCGCCGAGAAACCGGCTGACTGGCCGGCGATGGCCCAGATCACGATATAGAGCAGGATCGGCGCGAGGATCGGTAGCAGCGAGGGCAGGATCATCTCGCGAATGGCCGACTTGGTGAGCAGATCGACCGCGCGGCCGTACTCCGGCTTGCCGGTGCCTTCCATGATGCCGGGGATTTCCCTGAACTGCCGGCGCACCTCGAGCACCACGGAGCCGGCGGCGCGGCCTACCGCCAGCATCGCCATGGAGCCGAAAAGGAAGGGCAGGAGGCCGCCGAAGAAGAGGCCAACGACCACGTAGGGATTGCTCAGCGAGAAGTCGAGCTCCACCCCTGGGAAGTATCGCACCACGTCTTCGGTGTAGGCGGCGAAGAGCACAAGCGCAGCGAGGCCCGCAGACGCGATGGCATACCCCTTGGTCACCGCCTTGGTAGTGTTGCCGACCGCGTCCAGCGCGTCGGTGGTCTTGCGCACGTCCTCGTCCAGCTCCGCCATCTCGGCGATGCCGCCGGCGTTGTCGGTCACCGGGCCGTAGGCATCGAGGGCAACGACCATACCGGCAAGCGCCAGCATCGCCGTGACCGCAACCGCAATGCCGAAGAGACCGGCGGCGAGGAAGGCCAGGATGATTCCTGCCGCAATGATGATCGCCGGGATCGCCGTCGCTTGCATGGAGACCGCAAGGCCCTGGATGATGTTGGTGGCGTCGCCGGTGGTCGACGCCTTGGCGATGCCGCGCACCGGTTTGAACTCGGTCGACGTGTAGTATTCGGTGACCCAGATCATCAGACCGGTCACCACTAATCCGATCAGCCCGCAGAGGAAAAGGTCGAGGCCCGAGGCCGCGACGCCGCTGACGGTGAATTCGGTGTCCCAGCCAACCACCCAGTCGGTGATCGGATAGAACGCGACGGCAGACAGCACGGCCGAGACCAGGAAGCCGCGATAGAGCGCAGGCATGATCTTCTGACTCTTGCCGAGGCGGACGAAGAACGTGCCGATTACCGAGGCCAGGATGCAGGCGCCGCCAATCGCCAGCGGATAGAGCATGAGCGATTGTTGCAATTCTCCGGTGAAGAACACCGCCGCCAGCAGCATGGTAGCGACGATGGTGACGGCGTAGGTCTCGAACAGGTCGGCCGCCATGCCGGCGCAGTCGCCCACGTTGTCGCCCACGTTGTCCGCAATCACCGCCGGGTTGCGCGGATCGTCCTCGGGAATGCCGGCTTCCACCTTGCCCACCAGGTCGGCACCGACGTCGGCGCCCTTGGTGAAGATGCCGCCGCCCAGCCGCGCAAAGATCGAGATCAGCGAGCCGCCGAAGCCGAGCGCCACGAGCGCCTCCAGCATCGTCTTAATCTCGACGTCCGCGATCACCAGGATCGCGTAGTAGACCGCGACGCCGAGCAGGCCGAGGCCCACCACCAGGAGGCCGGTGATCGCGCCGGAACGGAAGGCGACCCCGAGCGCCGGCTTGAGCCCGCCGGTCCTGGCCGCGTCCGCGGTCCGCACGTTCGCACGCACCGAGACGTGCATGCCGATGTAGCCGGCCGCGCCGGAAAGAACCGCGCCAATGAGAAAGCCGATGCCCACCAGGTAGCCGAGCAGCCCGGTCAGGATGCCGAACAGCACCAGGCCGACGAGGCCGATGGTCAGGTACTGGCGGTTGAGATAGGCCCGCGCGCCTTCCTGCACGGCCCCGGCGATCTCCTGCATGCGCTCGGTGCCGGCGCTCGCGCTCAAGACCGACCGGGTGGCGTAGAGACCATAGGCGAGCGCGACCAGTCCGCTGGCCACGGCAAACCAAAGGATTGCTGACATGGTGGCAACCTCGTTGAGCGATGGGGAGAAAGGCGCTTGTGCACGCGGGTGCGTGCGCCGGGGCGGCCCGCCGGCGCGCGGGAAAATGACAGAACCGCGCATTGAACGCAACCGTCCCACCGGGCTGGTGCCGGTCAGGGGCACTGGTATAGTGCGCGCGGTTTCAGACCCAGGAGAGGATCGATGAAGCTGTTGCGTGTTGGCGAGGCGGGCGCCGAGCGGCCGGCCGTGATGCTGGATGACGGAACCATCATCGACGTGTCGAGGGCTGTCGGTGAGATCGACGGTGCGTGGCTCGAAGGCGGCGGTGTCAACCAGCTGGCGAAATCCTTGTCCGAAGGCGCCGATCGCTTCCCCAGCGTCGATCCCGGCACGCGGATCGGCCCGCCCGTGGCG
Organism: Alphaproteobacteria bacterium; assembly: GCA_022826345.1. Next base: position 49,910 of record JAJDVB010000141.1, on the reverse strand, counting down.
CGGCCCGGCCACATCATCGCCATCGGCCTCAACTTCGCCGACCACGCCAAGGAGGCGGGGATGGATATTCCGACGGAGCCGGTGGTCTTCTCCAAGGCGCCGAGCTCCTACAGCGGGCCGGACGACGACGTGCTGATCCCCCGCGGCAGCACGAAGACCGACTGGGAGGTCGAGCTCGGCGTGGTGATCGGCCGCACCTGCGAGTATCTGCCCGACGAGGCGGCGGCGCTCGATCATGTCGCCGGGTACTGCATCTGCAACGATGTCTCGGAGCGCGACTTCCAGCTCCAGCGCGGCCCCACCTGGATCAAGGGCAAGTCGGCCCGGACCTTCTGCCCCACCGGGCCGTGGCTGGTCACGCCCGACGAGATTGCCGATCCGCAGAGCCTCGCCATGTCGCTCACGGTGAACGGCGAAGTGCGCCAGACCGGCAGCACGGCCACGATGATCTTCGGCGTGGCCCACCTCGTGCACTATCTCAGCCAGTTCATGGTGCTGGACGCCGGCGATCTAATCTCGACCGGCACCCCGCCCGGCGTCGGCATGGGCATGAAGCCGCCGGTCTACCTCGAGCCCGGCGACGTGATGGAGCTCGAAGTCGAAGGCCTCGGCCGCCAGCGCCAGACGCTCCGCCAAGCGTAGGCCGGACCGATTGACAGGGGCCGAGGCGCTCCCTATGGTGCGCCGCCCTGCCGGGAGAGGATGAGATGAAGGTCTTCAACTCGCTGCGCGCCGCCAAAAAGCGCCACAAGGACTGCCAGATCGTGCGGCGCAAGGGGCGCGTGCTGGTCATCAACAAGCGCAACCCGCGCTTCAAGGCACGCCAGGGCTGACCGCACCGGGCTGCTCCGGCTCACCGCCGCCTCGCATTGACGGGCGGCACGTGCGCACCGACAATCCGTCACGCTCACGAGGGAGGGTCCCCACAGGGCCCCAAAAGGTGGTGCCATGATCGCCATGCCTGAGCCCGATGCGGACGTCATCAGCCAGCGGCAGTCTTTGGTCGCGGCTCTGCGCAAGCTGCTGCCCGAGGACTGCGTGATCGACGACGAGCGTGGGCTGCGCCCGTTCGAGTGTGACGGACTCAGCGCCTACCGGTCGCTGCCAATGGTCGTCGTGCTGCCGCGGGATACGCAGGAAGTCAGCCGCGTGCTTGCGCTCTGCCACGAGCGCGGCGTCAAGATCGTGCCGCGCGGTGCCGGCACCGGGCTTTCCGGCGGCGCGCTACCGCTCGCCGACGGCGTCACCGTGGGCTTCGGCAAGCTCAACCGGGTTCTCGAAATCGATACCGCCAACCGCTGCGCCGTGGTTCAGCCTGGGGTCGCCAATCTCGCCATCAGCACGGCGGTGAGCCCCTACGGCTTCTACTATGCGCCGGACCCCTCCAGCCAGATCGCCTGCTCGATCGGCGGCAACGTGGCGGAGAATTCGGGTGGCGTGCACTGCCTCAAGTACGGGCTCACCACCAACAACCTGCTCGGCGTCGAGATGGTGCTGATGGACGGCGAGGTGCTGCGCCTCGGCGGCAAGCAGTTCGACGCCGAGGGCTACGACCTGCTCGGCGTGGTGACCGGCTCCGAGGGGTTGCTCGGCGTCGTCACCGAGGTGACGGTGCGGATTCTGCCCAAGCCCGCTACGGTGCGCGCACTCCTACTCGGCTTCCCGGACAACGCATCGGCCGGCGCCTGCGTGGGCGAGATCATCGCCGCTGGCATCATCCCGGCCGGCCTGGAGATGATGGACAAGCCGGCGATCGAGGCGGCGGAGAGCTTCTGTCAGCCCGGCTATCCCATGGACGTCGCGGCGATCCTGATCTGCGAGCTGGACGGGCCCGAGGTCGAGGTCGACGAGCTCGTCGCGCTCGTCGGTGACCTCGCCCGGAAGTCGGGGGCCACGACGATCCGCGCGAGCACGAGCGAGGAGGAGCGCGAACGCTTCTGGCTCGGTCGCAAGTCTGCCTTCGGCGCCGCAGGCCGCATGGCGCCCGACTACTACGTCATGGACGGCACCATTCCGCGCGCGTGCCTGCCCGAAGTCCTGACCCGCATCGGCGAGCTCTCGCGGGAATACGACCTGCCCGTCGCCAACGTCTTCCACGCGGGTGACGGCAACCTGCATCCGTTGATTATGTACGACTCCAGCATCCCCGGCGCCCTCCAGCGTACAGAGGAGATGGGGTCGGAAATTCTCAAGCTCTGTGTCGAGGTAGGCGGCGTGCTCACGGGCGAGCACGGCGTCGGCGTCGAGAAGCGCGATCTGATGGGCACGATGTTCACCGAGGACGATCTCAAGCAGCAGCAACGGATCAAGTGCGCCTTCGATCCCGATCAGCTGCTCAACCCCGGAAAGGTCTTCCCGACGCTCCATCGCTGTGCCGAGCTCGGCCAGATGCACGTCCACCGCGGCGAGACGCCGTTCCCCGACCTGCCCCGCTTCTGATGACCGACTGCTTGGCGCCGACGGATGCGGACGGCCTGGCGGATGCCGTGCGCTGGGCCGTTGCGGGCGAGCACCCGCTGGAGGTCATCGCCGGCGGCTCCAAGCGGGACTTTGGCCGGCCGGTGCAGAGCGCGGCCACCCTTTCGCTCGCCGCGTTCGACGGCATCGTCGACTACCAGCCCTCCGAGCTGGTGCTGACGGCCAAGGCGGCGACGCCGCTCGTCACGATCGAAAGCGCAATCGGGGCCGAGCGTCAGATGCTTGCGTTCGAGCCTGCAGACTATGCGCCGCTGTTTGGCTCGGCCGAAGGCGCCACTCTGGGCGGTGCGCTCGCCTGCAACCTCTCGGGCCCGCGCCGGATCAAGGCGGGGGCCGCGCGCGATCACTTCCTCGGCGTGCACGCGGTGAGCGGCAGGGGCGAGCAATTCAAGGCTGGCGGCCGCGTAGTCAAGAACGTGACCGGCTACGATGTCTGCAAGCTGCTCGCGGGCTCATACGGTACGCTCGCGCTCATGCACGAGGTGACGGTCAAGGTCCTGCCCGCGCCGGAGCGGACGCGCACGGTCCTGGTCTATGGGCTCGAGCCCGCCGCGGCCATGGAGGCCCTTGGGGCGGCGCTTGGGAGCGCGCACGAGGTCTCCGGCGCGGCCCACATGCCGGCCGAGGTGGCCGCGCGTTCAGGCGTCTCCTACGTGTCAGACGCGGGAGCTTCGGTCAGTGCGGTCCGGGTCGAGGGCTTTCCCGCTTCGGTCGAGGCACGCTGCGCGGCGCTGCGAGAGCTGCTCGGCGGCTTCGGGGCGGTCGAGGAGCTTCACTCGAAGAACTCGGCGACGCTCTGGCGCGAGATCCGGGACGTGCAGGCCTTCACCGACGACAGCGGGCCGCTCTGGCGCCTCTCGGTGCCGCCGGCATCGGGTGCGGCCGCGGCCACGCGCGTCGCGGACGCGGCAGACGTGCGCGCCCTCTTCGATTGGGGCGGCGGGCTCGTCTGGCTTGCGGTGGACGGGGCGGAGGATGCGGGCGAGGATGCGGTGCGCGAAGCCGTTGCGGCAGTGGAGGGGCACGCGACTCTGGTCCGCGCCGATGCGCCGACACGGGCGGCGCGCCCGGTATTCCAGCCCCAGGCGGCGGGCCTCGCGGCGCTGACCGAGCGCCTCAAACGGGCGTTCGACCCGGCGGGCGTGCTCAATCCCGGACGCATGTACGCGGGCGTCTAGCGGCGATGCAGACCCAGTTCACCGAGAGCCAGCTGGCGCTCCCGGCACTGGCGCAAGCCAACGAGGTGCTCCGCACCTGCGTCCATTGCGGCCTTTGCCTCGCCACCTGCCCCACCTATGCGCTGCTAGGCGACGAGCGGGACAGTCCGCGCGGGCGCATCTACCTGATAAAGGACATGCTGGAGCAGGACGCGCCGGCCGACGCCACAGTCACCCGCCACATCGACCGCTGCCTCTCCTGCCTCTCGTGCATGACGACGTGCCCGGCGGGGGTCGACTACATGCACCTGGTCGACCACGCGCGCGGCCACATCGAGCGCACCTGGGAGCGACCGCCGGTCGAACGCGCGATCCGCACTCTGCTCGGTGTCGTGCTGCCCCGCCCCGGTTTGGCTCGCCTCGCGCTCCTCGCCGCACGGGGACCGGCGCTGCTGGCGCCGCTCTTCGGTGGAAGGCTCGGTGCCCTGCTCAGGCTTGCGGGCCGTCCTTCATACGGGCCGAGTTGGGTCGAAAGGCCACAGGTCATCCCGGCCCAGGGCCGGCGGCGCAAGCGGGTGGCGCTGCTCACAGGTTGCGTCCAATGCGTGCTGGCGCCGGAGATCAACGAAGCGGCGGTGCGCGTCCTCACCCGCCACGGCTGCGAGGTGGTGGTGCCGCGCGGCGCCGGGTGCTGCGGCGCGCTCTCGCACCACCTGGGCGACGAGGCGCGCGGCCGCGCCCAAGCTGGTCGGACGGCGGCCGCATTCGCGCGCGAGGCCGCCCAAGGCGGGCTCGATGCGGTCGTCGCCACGGCGTCCGGCTGCGGAACGATGCTCAAGGACTACGGCCACCTGCTCAAGGACGACGAGACCCACGCAGCGGCCGGGGCGCAGGTGGCAGGGCTCGCCCGCGATGTCAGCGAGGTGCTCGACGAACTGGGCGTCTCGGGCTCCGCGTCACCACCGACGAATGCACCCGTCGCCTATCACTCGGCCTGCTCGCTGCAGCACGGCCAGAAGATCGACCGGCAGCCGATGGCGCTGCTTGCCGCCGCAGGCTTTGACGTGCGAACGGTACCGGACGGTCATTTCTGCTGCGGCTCGGCGGGCACCTATAATATGCTTCAGCCCGACTTGGCCGGTGAACTCGGCGCTCGCAAGGCAGCGGCGATCGAGGGCACCGGTGCCGCGCTCGTGGCTGCGGGCAATATCGGCTGCATGGTCCAGATCGCCGGCCACACCACGTTGCCGGTGGTGCACACGGTGGAGTTGCTCGACTGGGCGACGGGCGGGCCGCGCCCGCTTGCGCTTGAGCGGCTCGCTGTCGCATGACGCCGGTAGAGCAAAGCGAGCGCCGCGCCAGGCGGAATCGGATCGAGCCGCAATAGGGACACTTGTGGCGATACAGGACGCCATAGACGTAACGACGGAACGGATAAACGGCGTGCTGTCCGTCGCTGTGGAGGGGCGGATCGACGGCTCCACCGTCATGGCGTTTCAAGAAGCAATCGAATCCGCGGTTGAGGACGGCGACCGCGCCGTAATCGTGGACTGCGAGAGGTTGCATTTCATTGGCAGCGCGGGCCTTCGCACCGTACTCGCGATTGCCAAGAGCCTTTCGAATCGCGACACGCGGTTCGCGCTGTGTTCGCTTTCCGATCAGGTCCGAGTCGTCTTCGAGAAGAGCGGATTCGACACCATTATCACTATCCACGCGTCGCGAGACGAAGCACTCGCCTCTGTCGACGGCTGACTGCCGGAAGCCCAATCGACCCTCTGCGCAAGAGGCGCGGCTATGCTCACGATCCGATTTCTTTCTGTGCCTCCTCCGTGAGAGCCTGACCGGCTCTCGTCGCAGCCCCCGCCAGCAGATCGATCCAGCGTTGGCCGTGAGCGGCAACGCGATGGGTGAGGCCGATCCGCCGCAGGGGCTCAGGTGCAGCGAAACGGAGAAAACTCAGCTCCGGTGTGGCCGTGCTCTCGGCGAGCGCGGCCGTCTCAGGCAGGAGCGTCAACCCCGCGCCGCTTGCGACGAGCCGCGACAGTGTGGCGAGCGATTGTGCTCCGCGGCGCACCTCTTGCATGCGCCACATCAGGCAGGCGCCCAAGACTTGATCGGCCAGGCAATGGCCGTCGCCTAGCGTAAGGAGCGGCCCTATGTCGGCGCGAGCCAGGTCTTCCGGGCGCAAGTCGTCGCCGAGGGAGCGGCGAATCGAGGCGAGGCGCTCGGCGCGGCCGGCGAGCACGAGGCGGTCCTCGAACAGCTCGCGCTCGGGCAGCTCCAGCATTCCCAGCGGAAGCGAGACGATTGCGGCGTCGAGACGCCCGGCGAGGAGCCCGGACACGAGGTCCTGACCCGGTGCTTCCAGGATGTCGATTTCGATACGGGGTGAAGCATCGGGCAGATGCCTGAGCATTCCTGGGAGCAGGTAGGGCGCGAGCGTGGAGACGACTCCAACGGCGACTCTGAGCGGACCCGCTTCGAATCGCTGCCCCATGGTTTCGAGGAGCAGCGTTTCGTCCAGGATCCGGAGCGTCTGCTCATGCGCCTCCCGTCCGAGGGGAGTGAGGAGGATGCCGCGGCTCTCGCGCTCGACCAGCGGCCCACCGAGCGATGCCTCCAGTTCGCGAATTTGGAGAGAGAGCGCCGGTTGCGAGACGTGAACGCTCTCCGCCGCGCGGCTGAAGGAGCCGTGCTCGATCAGTGCTTGAAAGTATCTTAGCTGGCGCAACGTGACGGGCATGGCTTGTCCCTAGGGGCGCAACCGCAACGATGAAATTGTTTGAGTCGCGCTGTGCCGGCCCACCGATAGGGGCCGGGGTGGATCCACCGATACTTCCCATCCGTCCCAGGTCGAGGCGTCGAACGTTCGACCGTATGGCTTGGCCCCGTTCAGGCGACTGAAAAACTATCTTGCCTGGTCGGGTTTGCTGTAGCTGCCCCGCCCGGGCCTCTGGCAAAATCCAGGGACCCGCTGGGACGCGTGGGATTGGTTGTGCAACTTCGGTTCTAGCGGACCAACTCGGCGGTTTTGTGACGGAAAGTCGGGGCTTCGGCTGCCGGCAGAATTCGCGAGCTCTCCTTCCGTCGGCTGGCGTGATTCAGGCTCCCTTGCCTGGTCCCACCGACGATCCCCTTCGCCTCGGTATCGCTGACCGCTTTCACCTTAGCTGCTCTTACGGGGGCACTTTCTCAAATTCACTCATAGTCATCGCCTCCCTGTTTTGCCGCTTCGGAAACTCATTTGCAGACGCCAAACCTTGAACCGACGTCGTTTGTGCTGGTTCCACACTGCACGTGTTCTCTTATGACAGCGTGGAAGAACAATTTCCGCTATCGATTACTTCACCCTCAGATGGTCTTCGCTCATTTGACACGTTGCTGCGCGATGGCACAACCAGTCGCCCTCAGCCGGAGGCACCGCAATCTGCCGTACCGTCATAGCGCAGCACGATGCAGGTGATGTCGTCGGACTGCTCTGCTCCGGCAGCGAAGTTAACCACCGCGCTGGTGACATTCTCAAGGACGGAATCGACAGGCAGATCGCGACCCTCGGCCAGGACCGCCTCCAGGCGGGCCTCGGTGAACTCCTCGTCGTCCACGTTCATGGCCTCGGTGATGCCGTCGGTGTAGAGGAACATCGTGTCTCCTGGAGCCAGATTTACTGCGTCCTCGGCGTAGGGCAGTCCGGGCATGACACCGACGGCCATGCCCCCGGTCATTGGCAACGCCGAAACTGCGCCAGGATGCTGAACCACGTAGGGCGGGTTGTGCCCGGCGTTGGCATACACGAACTCTCCAGTCTCGGGATTCAGGATGCCGTAGAAGAGCGTCACAAACAGGTCCTGGGGATTCTGCTCACAAATGGCGTCGTTGACTTCCTCCAGGCATGGGCCTGGGGTGGGATGCCGGGCCGCAGCAGCCCGCATGACGGTTCGCGCGATCGCCATAAAGAACGCGGCCGGCACGCCCTTACCGGAAACATCCGCCATGACCACGCTGAGACGACCATCGTCGAGGGTGAAGAAGTCGTAGAAGTCGCCGCCCATTTCGCGCGCAGGCGTCATGACCGCGTGGCCGGAATAAGTCGGATTTTCGGGCAGCGTCTTAGGCAAGATTGCGCCCTGCAGGGCGTGCGCGATCTTGAGCTCCGATTCCATCCGCTCCTTGGCTTTTTCCAGCTGCGCGTTCGACGCTTCCAGCTCCCGCGTGCGAGCGCGCACCATGCTTTCCAGGTATTCCTCGCGCGCCTGGACCTGGCGCACCATGTTCTGAAAGACACGGACCAGCGTCCCGAGCTCGTCCCGCCGGACGGCCACCGGGTCCAGCGTTTCCGGAGCGAAACTGAGCGTATCGGTATCCACCTCTGCTGCCGCCGTGGTCAACGCCGTGACCGGCTGCACGATACGGCGCGCGGAGAACGCCGCGATGAGCGAGCCGATGGCAAAGGCTGCCGCAGCCACGATCAATCCGTACTTGATGTGGTCCGCGAACAGCCGATCCAGATGGTCTCGCTGCATGTGGATGACGGCGGCGCCCGTGGCGACCCCGCCGCGATCGAGGATCGGCGCCGCCACATGGAGGGCGTGCTCGCCGAGATAAGAGACGGCGCCGTCGATGCCGAGAGCGCGGGTGGCAAGGCCCTGGTCCTCCGCCGACAACGCCGCCTCGGCTTCGGAGACGTCTCTGCCCCCGAAGGTGGCCATGCCGATGAGGTGAAGCAAGTCGTTGACCACCCAGATCGCCTGGACGGCTTCCCGCCCGGCCAGCGAATCCAGAGCAGCATCGATGCCGATGACCTCGCCGGGACCGCCGGTGTCCACCGCCAGCGTCCCGACCAGCACGGACTCGCGAGTGCCTGCCCGAACGCCGACGTACCTGATAGGCTTTTCCCACCCCTTCGGCGGCATCGACTGGAAGGCGACGGAAAAACGCCGCCCCGAGACCAGGGCCTCCACGGCACGGGGATCGATCCCGGCGGACGCCAGGTCCGGCGCATCGCTTTGGCTCAAGCCTTCGACCGCGCGCACCAGCGGCGTACCGGCTTCGTCCAGCAGCCAGACATCATCAACAGCGCTGTCCGCCGTCAGCTTCGCGAAATAGATGCCGAGGGCGCGCTCATCTTCTGCCTCATGCGGGCGGTTATCGAGATGGCGGGCGATGGCCAGCGCCTGCGCCTCCATCTGCCTGACGATCATGCGGTCGATCTCGTCGGCGGCGTGCTCCGCACGGTTGGCTTCGCTCGCGATCAGTCCGGCGACGAGCCGCGCCTGATCTTCGGCCTGCTCGATCAAGGCATCACGCGCGAGCAAGCCCATCGCCAGCGCGACGCCGATGATCGCGACGCCGACGGACGCGGCGACCGTGATGATCAGTCGTCTGGAGAGGGTCACAGGGGGCGATCGGCAACGGTGCCCGGCGACTGCCGACGCCGGGCGTGGTGCGCCCTCATGGCAGCGGACTCCCAGTGAGGTCCGTGGTCTCCGTCTCCGGGCGATGTGCGCGCCGCCTGAGATAGCCGCTCAGCCGGTTCATGCCGAAGGTCAGCAGCAAGCTAAACCCGAGGAACCAGATCATGGCCCAAAGATAGACCCAGAGCGCGAGCCCCACCTTGTCGACTGCGCCGATCACCGTATCCGCCCGGCGTACGAGCTCGGGCACACCGATGACCGAGGCGGTGCTGGAGGCCATGACGATGATCAAAAAGTAGCTGGTCCAGGCCGGCACGAACAGCAGCGCCTCCGCGATCTCGTGGCGGCGCAGATGGCGAATTGCGGCGAGTGCATTGTCAGACACGTAACCGGCGACGGCGATTCCCAACGCGAGCGACGCCTTGATCCACGCCGGAAATGTCGCCGCGGCGCCGAAGAGCGTGAATTCGGTGGGGATGATGTAGGCGAGGTAGAACAACATGACGAAGGTCGGCGCATTGCGCGCGAGCGTCGTCACCGCGCTGCCGCTATGCCTCACACTCCAGTGGGCGCCGCCCCGCAGCAGCGCCAGCCCCAGGCCGACAATGGTACCGACGGCCATGGCAACCAGGGAGACGATGATGTTCCAGCCGAACCCTTCCGCCAGATAGGGCGACCAGGCCCACAAGACATCGACTGTCTCCTGTGCGGTCATCGCGTGACGGCCTTGCCCCGCTCGAACCGCCGGAAGAGCTGCACTGTGATGATGACAAGGACGAAGTAACAGATCAGAAGCAGATTCATCATCACGTCGGCGTTGCCCTTTTCGGCCACGATGGAGGTGCTGGCGTGGACGAGCTCGGGCAGCGCGAGTGTACTGGCCATCCCCGTGGCCTTCACGATGTTGGCGGAGTTGCCCATGACCGCGGCGTAGCAGAGCGCGAATCCCCGCTGAATATCCCTGGGCGTGAGGCGGAGCCGGCGGCCGCCGGCGGCAGCAACATCCGCCGCCAGCGAAAACGCGATGGCATTGCTCGACGCCGCGTAGAGCGACAGCACCACGGCGGCGACGAGGAAGGCATCGACGGTGAATCCCAGAGCCAACAGCACGCCGCCCAGGCCGAAGAACACGATATAGAGCTGGAGCAACGGGGGCGTCATGCGCATGAACTCGCTAAACCCCCGCAGGAAGTGGCTCACGCCCGGTACTCGCCGGTGCATCAACCATCCGAACAGCACGCCGAGGACGATGCTGCCGACCACCGTGATCAGAGACAGAAGCGCCGTCAGCCCCAGCCCGTAGAGGAATACGTCTCGGTCGAGCGGGTCGTACAGGATGCTGATGTCGAGACCCGTCACCTCCATGATGGTCAGCGAGAAGCCGGAGAGGCCGCCGATACCGCTGCCGGTAACCAGGGCGACCTCGCGGCATTCCAGCGGCCACTGGCCCTGCTCATTGCGCTGGCATTTCAGCGCGCCACCCTCGTCAACCTCCTGCCACGTGATGCGCGCATCCCGCAGGAACGGAGACGGTGGCAGGCCCCACTTCTTTTCCAACGACTGCAAGAAGCCGTCGCGATGCCACTGCGCCAGCGTGTCGCCCATTATCTGATCGAGCGGCCCGCCGCCTTCTTCCTTGGCGATGGCAACAGCCCAGGGCAGCACGAAGCGGGTCGGCAACGTAACTGAGAAACCCTCCCAATCGCCGGTCTCGATCTCGTGGAGAAGGAGGACCTCGTCGTAGATCCAGCCGACGCAATGCTCGTTGCGCAACGCCTGGGCGGCTTCGCGGGTGCTGTTGAACGCGGTCACATCGAGCAGCAGCCGCTGCTTGGCCAGCCGGTTCCAGAGCGAGCCCTGAAGCCCGCAGACGGTCTGGCCACGCAGGTCGGCCCAACTACCGATCTTGGCGTTGTCCCGCAGCAGCACGTTGGCACCGTCGCCGTAGTATTGCGGCTCGATCATGGTGACCAGCTCGCGGCGGCTGCGAGTGTCGCCCATGGTGGCGGCGACGATGTCGATCTCGCCCCGCTCTACCTTTTGCAGGCGGTTGGCGCTGGTCACCGGCACCAGTTCGACGTCGACACCGATGGCCTCTGCGAAGCCGCGCGCCACGTCCACGTCGTAGCCGACCAGTTCCCCATCGGCGTCGCGGAAGCCGAAGGGCGCGTAGTCCTCCTTGACACCGACGATGACGTGGCCGCGGTCCTGAATCTCCTGCAGGCGGTCGGCAAGCGCGGGAGCGGCCAGGCCTGCCCAGGCGGTGAGCAAGACCGCGAGAAGGAGCCACCACTTGGAAAGACGCCGGCTCATGCGCCAACCCGCAGGTGCAACTTTGCCAATTCGGGAATGGGAATGTCGTTGGAGTGGCCGCTGTCCTCGGCCACCTCCCTGTCGGAGCGAGAGACTCGAGCGCGCGATCGCATCACCTTGTCCGCGCCGAAGCCGTATTCACCATGGAGGCCCGGCGAGAAGCCTTGGCCGCAGCGCGTCGGATGTCGATGATCGTCGCGTGAATCATCGTGCCAACTCGATTTGACGTGGCCCAAGAAAGATCGGCGGATCATGCCGATGGCTTTCCGGGCCGTTGCAGCGGTGCCCCTAGCCGCAACGAGTCGAAAGCCTATCCGATATGGCTAAATCGCGAAATAGAGTATCGTAGTAGCAGCGAGGAGTCAGTTACTGCTGTCGCTCTACCGGCGCTCACCCTGCACGCGATACCAGTGTGTGCGCAAAGAACCTTCGCGAGCGGCAACAGACCTTCGGGGGTAGTGATGACCGGCTTCGGTGAACGTCGATATCTCGCTCGGCCTCGCCCTTGGTCACCCGTTCGATACGTTGGCCTCGTGCTCGTGCTTGCCCTCCTGACGTTGGCCCTGCCGCAACTCGCACCGCCGGCGCACGCCGCCGCCGACGGCGTACTCGCCAAGATCGAGGCCGAAGGCGTCATTCACGCTGGTACCAGGGCGAGCGCGCCGCCCTTCGCCCGGAAGCTGGAAACAGGCAGTTTCGAGGGCTTTTCGGTCGACTTGCTGGAGGCCATCCGGACCGCCGCGGAGGAGAAGGTCGGCCGGCCGGTCGCACTGGAGCTTCATGAGGTCACGCCTGGCGACCGGTTGCAGCGCGTTGCCGCAGGCGAGCTCGATATCGTGTGCGGCATCACGACGCCGACCTGGGAGCGGGAGGTGCTGGTCGACTTCTCGGTGCCCTTCTTTCGCGACGGCACGCGCATCCTGATTTATCGGGAAAAGGCTATGGGCGGCGTGGACCTCGGAACGCTCGATATCGGAGTGGTCGAGGGCACCACCACAGTAGCGATCGTCCAGGACCAGCTACCCACGGCCAACCTGCATCTCTTCCCTACCATGAAGGACGCCATGACCGCGCTTGCGGCAGGCGAGGTGAGCGGAGTCGCCAATATCGGCATCACTCTGCTGGGGCTAGCAGCCAAGCAGGAACCGCGTCGCAGCGTGGTCCTGCTACCGCGCACCTTTGCGCTTGCCATGGAAACCCTGGCCTGCGTTCTGCCGCAAGACGACAGCCCGTGGCGCGACACGGTCAACCGGGTCATCATCGACATGTTCTCCGGCGTCAAAGACGCGAACAGCCGCTACGACGAGATCTATGAGCGCTGGTTCGGGCGCGACAGCACGATCTTTTATCCGCTCGACCGCGACAATCGCACCTATCTCAGCACCGTGTCGATCTGGGCGCGCTGACGGCGCCCGCAACGCCCTTGGTCGCTGAACAATCCACAGCAGCGATGCTATAGTGTAACGTGCTGCCGCTGTCGCGCGTCACGGCCGCGGGCGGCGTGATTGAGGTGCGAATGAACACCGCGCGGGGCGACAAGCCGGCTTTCCATGATGGCGGGCACGAGCACCAGGCCTGTATCGAGGACGCGCTCGCCCGCGCCGACGACGTGTGCCGAGAGCGCGGCGTTCGGCTCACCCCGCTGCGGCGCAGGGTGCTGGAGCTGGTCTGGAGCGGCCATCGGGCAGTCAAGGCCTATGATCTGCTCGCGGCGCTCGGCGATGCGGTGGGCGCGGCGAAACCGCCAACGGTGTACCGCGCCCTCGAGTTCCTGATGGCCCAGGGCCTGGTCCATCGAATCGACAGCCTCAACGCCTTCGTCGGCTGCCCGCAGCCCGACCACCGCCATAGCGCGCAGTTCCTCATATGCGGAGGCTGCGGCGACGTTTCGGAGCTGAATGCGGCGAGTATCGACCATGCCGTCGCCGACCAGGCGGAAGAAACCGGCTTTGCGCTCTCACGCTCGATTATCGAGCTTCACGGCAGATGTCCGCGCTGCACGACGCTTCCGCCGACCCCCTGACCCGTCCGCCGCCGGGCGTCGCGGCAGAGGCCTCGCTCGCCTCGGCTCACGACCTGGTCGTGCGCTACGGCGGCCGCGCGGTGCTGGACCGGGTCTCGATCGAGGTCCGCCGCCGCGAGGTGGTGAGCCTGATCGGGCCGAACGGGGCCGGCAAGACCACCGCCGTGCGCGCGCTGCTCGGCCTCATCAAGCCGGATGCGGGCATCGTCCGTCAGGCGCCGGGCGTCGTGGTGGGCTACGTCCCCCAGCGGATCGAGCCGCAGGAGCTCCTGCCGCTCACCGCACGCCGCTTCCTCGCGATGGCGGGGCGGCGGACCCGCGCCGATATCGTCGCGGTGTTGGACGAAGTGGGAGCGGCGCCCCTGATCGACCGTCAGCTCAGCGACGTTTCCGGCGGGGAGTTCAGGCGCGTCCTGCTCGCCCGCGCGTTGCTTCGCGACCCCGACCTGCTGGTGCTCGACGAGCCGATCCAGCAGGTCGACTTCGCGGGCCAGCTTGCCATGCACCAATTGATCGCACGATTGCGGGATCGGCGCGGCTGCGGCGTGCTGGTCATCTCCCACGACCTCCACCTGGTGTTGGGCGCGACCGACCGCGTGGTGTGCATCAACGTGCACGTCTGCTGCGCGGGCGAGCCCGAGGCGGTGAGCCGGCATCCCGAGTACATCTCGCTGTTCGGCCCTGGTGCAGCCGCCGCGCTCGCGGTCTACACCCATGACCCCGCCCACCGCCACGACCACCCCATCGCGGTGGCAGCGGTCGACAACGACCTGCCCGACGCCGGTCTCAAGCCCGACCGGGCCGGCTGACCGCGCCATGTTTGACGACTTCTTCGCGCGCGCGCTCGCGGGCGGCATCGGCGTGGCGCTCGCCACCGGGCCCCTCGGCTGCTTCATGGTGTGGCGGCGCATGGCCTATTTCGGCGATTCGATCGCGCACAGCGCGTTGCTCGGTGTTCTGCTTGGCGTCGTCCTCGGCATCGATCTCAACGGCGGCATCATCCTCATGTGTGTCGCGCTGGCCTTGCTGCTGCTTCTGCTCCAGCAGCAGAGGCGATTGGCCACCGACACGCTCCTCGGAATCCTCGCGCACGGCACGCTGGCCCTTGGTCTCGTCGGAATCAGCTTCCTCCAGAGCGTGCGCGTGGACCTGATGACCTACCTGTTCGGCGACATCCTGGCCATCACCGGCCGCGACCTGATCTGGATCTACGGCGGCGGCGGCGCAGTGGTTGTGGCGACGGTGCTGATCTGGCGGCCCTTGCTGGCCGTCACGGTCCACGAAGAGCTCGCGCGTGCCGAAGGCGTGCGGGCCGGTCTCGTCCGCATCGTCTTCACCCTTCTGATCGCACTCGCGGTCGCCATCGCCATGAAAATCATCGGGCTGATCCTGATCGTGTCGCTGCTGATCATCCCGGCGGCGACAGCGCGCAGACTCGCCCGCTCGCCCGAACAGATGGCGCTGCTCGCAAGCGCGATCGGGGCGGTGGCGGTGGCCGGGGGACTGCACGGCTCGCTCGCCTGGGATACACCGTCGGGTCCTTCGATCGTGGTCGCAGCGCTCGCGCTCTTCACGCTCTGCCACGGCGGCGCGGCGCTGGCCTCGGTCTTCTTCGGACGGGTCGTTGATTCGGCGCGGGCGGAGAACTAGCTTCGTGCTCTCGCGCATGGAGAACGTAGATGACGGCGAGCGGCGACGTGGCTCAAGAGGTGATCGAGCGGCTGCGCTTCGACGATGCAGGCCTCATTCCTGCGATCGCGCAGTCGCACGAGACCCGCGCGGTGCTGATGCTCGCCTGGATGAACGCGGACGCGGTGCGTGAGACACTCGCGACCGGCCGCGTCTGTTACTGGTCGCGCTCGCGCCAGACGCTGTGGCGCAAGGGCGAGAGCTCGGGGCATACGCAGCGGCTGGTCGAGATGCGCTTCGACTGCGACAGCGACGCCCTGCTTCTGTTGGTCGATCAGACCGGCCCCGCCTGCCACACCAACCGCCCGGCCTGCTTCTACAACGCCGTACAGGGCGACGAAATCCGCGTGATCGCCGAGCCCGTCTCCTCGTCAGAGTAGGCGGCCGGGGCTGAGCTGCGCGGCGGTGACGCCGCGTGTCGCAGCGTCCTCCGGCAAGGGATCGCCCACGGCGATCGCCGCCGTTATGGCACCGAGCGCCGGTGCGGTCATGATGCCGGCGCCACCCTGGCCCGCCAGCCAGAAGAATCCCTCGGCAGCAACGTCGAAGCCCGCAACCGGCTGGCGATCTCGCACGAAGCTCCTGAGGCCCGCCCACTTGTTGCGGATGTGGCGGATCTCCAGGTTCATGGCCTGCATGATGCGGTCCGCACCGACGGCGATGTCGAGTTCTTCTGGATGCGCGTCGCAGGGATCCGAGGGCGTCTCGTCGGCCGGCGACGCCAGAAGCCGGCCGGCATCGGGCTTGAGGTAAAAGGCGTCGTCGATGTCGTGCACCATCGGCCATTGGCCGACACCGCCATCCGCCGGCCCGTCGAAGATGAACGCCGTCCGGCGCTTCGGCTGAAGGCCGATCGGCGCGACACCGGCGAGCGCGGCAACGGCGTCGCACCAGGCACCGGCGGCATTGATCACGACCGGCGCGGCAAAGGCGCCCACCGGCGTCTCCGCGTGCCAGAGGGCACCGTTGCGGGCGAGCGCGCTCACCCCCGCCGCCGTCAACAGCCTGCCGCCTCGGGCCCGCAGGCCACGCAGATAGCCCTGATGCAGGGCGGCGACGTCGATTTCCAGAGACTCCGGCTCCAGCACCCCGCCGACGACATAGTCCTCGCGCAGTGGCACGTGCTGCCCAAGCACCTCGGCGGCGTCGAGGCGGGCGAGGCTCGGCACGCGCGGGCGGTTCTCGTCGTAGAGCCGGTCGAGGGCCTCGAGTTGATCGGTGCGGCCAATGTAGAGCACCTGCTGCGGGCTGAGCAGCGGCACTTCGGCAAACCCCGCCGGCGGGTCGGCGAGGAAGGCCCGGCCTGCGGTGGTCAGCCCCCGCGTCAGCGGGCCGCCGTAGGTCTCCATGTACATGGCGGCGGAGCGCCCCGTGGAGTGATAGCCGGCCGCGTCCTCCTGTTCGAGCACGACGACGCGGCCCCGCTCGGCAAGCCAGTAGGCTGCCGAGGCCCCCGCCATGCCGGCGCCGATGACCAGGAAATCACAGCGTTCCATGGCGCGCATTCTATGCAGCGCGCCCTGCGGCCGAAATGGCCCAGCACTGCATTTGCGGGTATGGCTTCGCGGCTCTCGGCAAGCCGAGCCCGGCCCGCTACTCTTGCGCCCTCTTCGGCAGCGGGAGCGGATCATGGAGATATCGTGTAAGGGGCGCCGCGCGGTTGTGACCGCCGGCGGCTCGGGCATCGGGCGCGTCATTGCGGAGACACTGGCGGCCAACGGCGCAACGGTCTTCACCTGCGACATCGACGCGGGCCTGGTCGAAGACGTGCGGGGCAGAGGGATCGGTGCGATCGAGGCCGACGTCGGGGACCCGGCTCAGGTCGACCGGCTGTTCGAGGTTGCGGCGGAAGCCATGGGCGGCGTCGACGTGCTGGTTAACAACGCAGGGATCGCCGGCCCCACCGCGCGGGTGGAGCAGATCGAGCCCGCCGACTGGGACCGCACGATCGCGGTCAACATCTCCGGCCAGTTTTATTGCGCGCGGCGCGCGGTGCCGCTGATGCGCAAGGCCGGCCGGGGCGCCATCGTCAACATCTCGTCCACCGCCGGCAGGCTCGGCTTTCCGCTCAGGCTCCCCTATGCCACCTCCAAGTTCGCGATCACCGGCCTGACCAAAACGCTCGCGATCGAGCTCGGCCCAGCCAACATCAGCGTGAACGCCATCCTGCCGGGCTACATCCTCAACGAGCGAGGCGCCCGCGTGATCCGTGCCAAGGCAGAGGCCGCCGGCCGCACGGTAGAGGAGATGGAGGCCGCGATCCTCAGCAACATTGCCATGCGCACTGGTATTGAAGAGCAGGAAATCGCGGACCTCGCGCTCTATCTCTGCTCCGATTCCGGCCGCCACATTTCGGGGCAGCTGTTGGGCGTCGACGGCGCCTTCGACACGTACATGGGGATGGACAACCTCGATGACCCACCGCCCGGCGCAGGCGGCGCGTGATCGTCCTGTTCACCGATTTCGGGCCGAGCGGCCCCTACACGGGCCAGATGAAGTCCGTACTCGCGCGCGAGGCGCCGGGAATTCCCGTGATCGACCTCGCGGACGACCTGCCGGCCTGCGACCCGGAGCCTGCGGCCTATCTCCTCGCAGCGTTCGCGTCTGCCTTCCCGCCGGGCGCGGTCTTCGTCTGCGTGGTCGATCCAGGCGTCGGCAGCGACCGGGCGCCGGTCGCGCTCAGCGCCGATGAGCGCTGGTACGTGGGCCCCGACAACGGCCTGCTCGCCATCGTTGCCTGCCACGCCAGCGACGCGCGCTGGTTCACGATCACCTGGCAGCCGCCGGCCCTCTCCGCCTCCTTTCACGGCCGCGACCTCTTCGCACCGGTGGCGGCGCGGATCGCCCGCGGCGAGGCGGTGCCGGGCACGCCGCTCGACGGCGCGGCCACGGCCGGCACCGACTGGCCTGCCGACCGCACCGCGATCGTCTATATCGACCCCTACGGCAACGCCATGACCGGCCTGCGCGCGGACCATCTGCCCGAGGACGCGACGATTGCCGCAGGCGCCCGGCGGTTTGCACGGTTGCGCACGTTCTCCGACGCGGAGCCGGGCGCGGCTTTCTGGTACGAGAACGCGAACGGGCTCGCCGAGATTGCGGTCAACCGGGGCCGGGCGGACCGCCTGCTGGGGCTCCACGTCGGAACGCCGGTCCGCATCGAGACGGCAGGCGGCACTGGATGACGGGCTGGCGGCCGAACGGGGATCAGATTCGGGCCGGCAAGCTCGCCGGCGCCGATCTCACGCGCTTCGACCTGCAGGGCTTTCACTTCCGCCAGGCCGATCTGCGCGGGGCGAGCTTTGCCGGCAGCATCCTTCGCGAGGTCGACCTGTGGGGCGCCGACCTCACCGACGCCGACTTCACCGGGGCCAACCTTCGGCTCGCGACATTCAAGGGCGCCATCATGCGCGGCGCGCGGCTCGCCGGCGCGGACCTGTGGAGCGCCGATCTCAAGGTCGCCGACCTGGGCGGCGCCGTGCTCTCCGAGTGCAACCTGGCCCAGGCCGAACTCGCCGGGGCCAAGTGCCAAGGGGCAGACTTCAGCGGCGCGGAGCTCTACTGCGCCGACCTCCGCCTCGCCGACCTGGAGGACGCCAATCTCGGCCGCGCGGACGGGCGCCTTGCCAAGCTGGAGGAGGCGGTGCTGATCGGCGCCAATCTGCGCGACGCGAATTTCTCGGGCGCGAGCTTCAAGCGCGCGCGGCTGGCCACGGCGGACCTCGGCGGTGCCAACCTGCGCGAGGCGAACTTTCGCGAGGCCGACCTGATCCGCACGGACTTCCGCGGCGCCGAGGTGGCGGACGCCTTCTTCGGCCAGGCCAATCTCGACGGCACCGTGATGCCCGACGGCACCATCGAATCGGCCGCCCTGCGCCACTGGGCACCGCCGGTGGAGGTCGACGCTGACTAAGCGCGCCTAAGCCCCCACGTCCACGATCGCAACCACGGGGCCGCCACCCTGCGGCCCCTGGTGCATCGCATCGACCGAGACGAACACGGCGGGATCGCCGATCGCCGCCGCGGCGACGCCGCCAACGGCACCCTTGGAATGGCGGTGATGGTGAACGTCGGAATCGTCCAGCATGATCTGGCGGCGGCCACGCAGGCGCGCGGTACGGTCGGCCTCGCACTTGATGAAGCAGTTCACCAGCTTGCCGCCGAGATCGGCGGCGCGCGGGCGCTCCGGCAGGTCGAGGCCGGCATTGCGGATGCCGTCGTAGATGCCGTCGATGTCGAGCGCGTCCTGCATCACGCCGTGGCCGATGCGGAAGCGCCCGCCGGCCCCCGGCGCGTTGCCGAAGAGGACGATCTGGCCGCGGTCGAGCTCGACGCCGGACGAGCACGAGGCCACCGATGAATAGAGGTCGAGGTTGCGGCAGATGTCGTCCGCTCGGGGCATGCTGACTTCGCCCAGCGCGACAGCGATGCCGAGCCCTGTGGTGCCGTTGGAGACCCCCATCGATTCATGGACCTCGCAGGCCACGGTCTCGCCGCGCCCGTGCGCCTCTCGCACCGTGTCGATGGTGAGCAGCGGCGTCTTGGTCTGGACGTAGTGGACGTCCGCTGGGTCGCCGATCCTCGCATCGGCCATCGCCGCGCGGACGCTGTCCGCGATCTTCTCCACCATCGCCGGCCGGCCGATGTCCTCGGGCAGGATCGGCGCGCTCATGGCGGTGCCCATGGCGAGGCGCGCCGAGTCCTCGGGCCCCGTCTCGTCGTTGCTGGCGAAGACGGTCGCGTGCGGCGTGAGCACCCCGTCGCAGCCGCCGGACCAGACCATGGGGATTTCGCCGACCTCCGCCTCGCTGCGCGTGCCGTGCTTGAGCAGGACGCCGCGGAAAGCGGTGTCCGACAGGATGCGCGTAAAATCGTTGACCCCGCCGTTGCCCTCCGTCTTGCCGATCACGGCCACGACCTCATCCGCCGCCATGCGACCCGACGCGATCAGCTCCTCCAGGCCGGAAGCGTCCGAGACCGACTTGATCTCCACCTTCGCAACGTCGATGGCCATGTCTTTTCTCCCCCTGGCGAGCAGCGCAGGCCGCCGTCTTCACGACCAGGCCGTGTGCCGCTGGGTCACGGTCTCGGCCACCACGCGGCCGCGCTTGATCACATGGGTGCGATCCGCCCGCCTGGTCAGTGCCTCCAGCGGATCGGCCGCGTCGATGATCGCCAGATCGGCGACGCAGCCGGGCTCCGCGCCGTAGTCGTCGAGCCCCATGGTGCGGGCCGCCGCACCGGTCTGCATGTCGAAGACCGTCTCGATCTCGTGCGGCCGGCTCATGTGCGCCGCGTGGCTCGCGAGGAACATCACCTCCAGCGGGTCCCCCCGCCCATACGGGTAGAAGGTATCGCGGATGCAGTCCTGCCCGCAGGAGACGTTGACGCCGGCCCCCAGCAGCTCCTTCACGCGGGTGATACCGCGCCGCTTGGGCTGCGCATCGCCCCGCCCCTGGAGCATCAGATTGGTCGCGGGGTTCACGATCATGTGGATGCCCGCGTCCCTCACCAGCCCGATCACCCGGTTGGCGTAATCCTCCTCGTAGCCCGCGAGCGCGCAGGTGTGGCCGGCGGTGACGCGCCCCTGCCAGCCGTGCTCCATGGTCTGCTCGGCAAGCATTTCCAGCGTCTTCGCGTCGGGATCGTCGGTCTCGTCCACGTGCATGTCGATATCGGCATCGTGGTGCGCCGCGATCTCGAAGGCCAAAGCGATATGGCGGGCGCTATCCTCCGGCGTCGCCTCGTTGAAGGGCATGCCGCCCACCAGATCTGCGCCGGCCTCCATCGCCTGCCACATCAGATCGTCGGTGCCCTTGTCCTTGAAGATTCCCTCCTGCGGGAAGGCAACGATCTGCACATCGGCGATGTCGCGAGTGCGCTCCCGCGCTTCGAGCACGCCTTCCAGCGGGCGCAGCCCGCCGATGCTGTCCACATCGACATGGCTGCGGAAGCGCGTGACCCCGCAGGCGACGGCCGTGCGGATGGTCCGCATTGCGCGCGCCGCGATCTCCTCCACGGTGTAGCCGCGCTTGCGCGCCCAGATGATCTCGATGGCCTCGTCGAGGGTGCCGGATTGGTTCGGCCTGACGTCGTCGTTGATCTGCGCCGTGTCGAGATGGATGTGCGGTTCCAAGAAACCCGCCACGCAGAGGCGGCCTACGGCATCGATCGTGTGCGCGGCCGCGGCCGCACCGCCCGAGGGCGCAGCTACGAAACGGCCGTCGCGCACGAAAAGATCGCGCGGCGCGTCCTCCCGCCAGAGATGGGCGTTCGTGATCGCGAGGTCGATTCGGTCTTCCGTCATCGTCCGCTTCTCCCTCAGCCCCCGGCGTCCCCTATGCGGGCCAGGGTCTCCTCCCGGCCGAGCGCGGCCATGACGGCGAAGATTCCGGGGGACGCGTGCGCGCCCGTCAAGGCCGCACGCAACGGCTGGGCGATCTTCCCCAGCCCAACGCCTTCGCCCTCGGCAAAATTGCGGACCGCGGTTTCGAGGTCCGCTTCATCCCAAGCCGTATTGTCCCGCAGCACGGCGGCCAGACGGGCGAGGCGGGCGCGCACCTCGCTGCCTTCGTCCCCGAGCGACTTCGCCGCCTTGGGCGTCATCTCGAGGGGCCGGCCGCAGACCAGGAACGCCAGGTTATCGGCGAGCTCGACCAGAGTCTTCGCGCGCGCCTTGGCCTCCGGCAGCAGAGCCGTGATCCGCCGCCGTCCTTCGTCCGTGGCGGCCGCCGGGTAGCGCGCGGTGAGCCTCCGTTCGACATCGGCCAGCAGCCCGGAATCGGCGCTCTCACGGATGTAGTGGCCGTTGAGGCTCTGCAGTTTCTCCATGTCGAAGCGCGCCGCGCCGCGGTTCACCGCACCCAAGTCGAACCAAGCGACGGCCTGGTTGGTGTCGATGATCTCGTCATCGCCGTGGCTCCAGCCGAGCCTGAGCAGCGCGTTGCGCATAGCCGCCGGCAGAATTCCGAGCTCCGCGTAAGCGCCGACGGCGACGGCGCCGTGCCGCTTGGAGAGCTTCGCGCCGTCGGGCCCGTGGATCAGCGGGATATGGGCATAGGACGGCGGCTCCCAACCGAGGGCGCGGAAGAGCTGGGTCTGGCGAAAGGCGTTGGTGAGGTGGTCGTCACCCCGGATCGCATGGGTGATCCCCATGTCGTGGTCGTCCACGACCACCGAGAGCATGTAGGTCGGCGTGCCGTCGGCGCGCAGGAGTACCATGTCGTCGAGAGCTGTGTTATCTATTGTGACATCACGTTGTACTAAATCCGATATCGTTGTTTCCCCTTCCTGCGGTGCCCGAAAGCGGATCACGGGATCGATGCCGGGCGGCGCCTCCGCCGGGTCCCGGTCGCGCCAACGCCCGTCGTAGAGAGCTGCACGACCGGCGGCACGGGCCTCGGCGCGCATGGCCTCCAGCTCCTCCGGCGTGCAGTAGCAGCGGTAGGCGCCGCCGGCCGCGAGCAATTCGTGCGCGACGTTGGCGTGGCGCCGGCGCCGCTCGGACTGGCGCACGATCTCGCCGTCCCAATCGAGACCGAGCCAGGTGAGCCCGTCGACGATCGCGGCGATCGCCTCGGGCGTAGAGCGCTCGCGGTCGGTATCCTCCAGCCGCAGCCGGAAGGTGCCGCCGTGATGGCGCGCGTAGAGCCAGTTGAAGAGTGCCGTGCGCGCGCCGCCGAGGTGCAGCATGCCGGTCGGCGACGGCGCGAAGCGCGTGACGACGCTCATGTGCGGACTCACCCCCGGCAGACGACCCGGCCGTTCGCCACGGGTCGGAACGGTCGAGCGTTTAGCATATCGCCCGGCGACAGGCGACCGACCCACTATCAGTCGGATGGCTGCGGCGTGCCACCCACGTGTTGAGGCGCGCGGCCGGCCTGCGCATCCATCTCGACGCGGTATGGGCCGCCGAACGTCGCCGCGTGTTTCTGTGGGTGCCGGTCCTCTTCGGCGCGGGCAGTGGCCTCTACCTTACGCTGCCGGTGGAGCCGATCGGCTGGATTGCACCGGTGGCCGCCGGTCTATTCGCGCTCTGTGCGCTGCTACTGCGTCGGCACACCGCACCGGCCCTCGGGCTCGCGGGACTGGCGCTGCTCGCCGCAGGCTTCGCCGCTGCCGACTGGCACTCCGACCGGGTCAGCGCGCCGGTGCTCACCGCCCCCACCGGCCCGGTGGACATATCCGGGCGCGTGGTCTGGGTCGGCGCCGGCGATGGCCCGCAGCGCTACCTCCTCGATCGCGTGACGATCGAAGGTTTGGCCCCGGCGGAAACGCCCGCGAAAGTGCGGCTCAGTGTGCGGCGAACGGGCGCCGACAGTCTGGCCTCCCCGGGATCGTGGCTGAGCGCGCTGGCCTCGTTACGGCCGCCACCGGCACCAGCGGAGCCGGGTGCGTGGGACTTCGGACGCCAAGCGTGGTTCCAGCGCATCGGTGCAGTCGGCTTCGTTTACGGCGCCCCCGAGCCGATGGCCGCCCCTGAAGGGGAAAGCAGCGGCCTGCTCTCGCTGCTGTCGAGGGTGCGCTATTGGGTTTCCTCGCGGATCCTCGCGCACACGTCGCCCTCGGCGGGGCCGTTCGCGGCGGCGCTGCTGACCGGCGATCGCAGCGCCATCGAGAAGACCGCACTCAAGGCGATGCGGGATGCCGGCCTCGCGCACCTGCTGGCGATCTCGGGGCTCCACGTCGGCCTAGTCGCCGGATTCATCTTCTTCGCCACACGGGGCCTGCTGGCGCTGATCGAGCCGGTGGCCCTCAGAGCGCCGATTAAGAAATGGGCGGCGGCCTGTGCGCTGCTGGGTGCAGCGGCCTACCTGCTGCTCTCCGGCATGAGCGTGCCGACCCAGCGCGCCTTCGTCATGGTGGGCGTCGTGCTGGTCGCGATCATGCTGGACCGGGCGAGCCTCTCCATGCGGCTGATCGCCTGGGCGGCGTTGTTGGTGCTGGCGATCGCGCCCGAGAGTATGCTCGGGCCGAGCTTCCAGATGTCCTTCGCCGCAACCACCGCCCTGATCGCAACCTACGAAGCGGCGCGGAGCCTCTTCGCCAGAATGGCGGCACGGGGCGGCCTCGTGCTCCGTCCCGTGGTCTACGCGGCCGGCGTCACGCTCACCTCCCTGGTGGCTGGCATCGCCACCGGCCCGTTCGCGGTCTACCACTTCAACCGCATCGCGGATTACGGCCTCCTCGCCAATCTCGGCGCGGTGCCGATCACCGGCTTCTGGATCATGCCTTGGGGGCTGGTTGCGCTCATCCTGATGCCGTTCGGGCTCGAAGGGATTGCCCTCTCCCCGATGGGCTGGGGGATCGACGCGGTGATCTGGATCGCGCGAGAGGTCGCGGCGCAGCCGGGCGCGGTCAGCCTAGTTCCGGCGATGCCGGCAGCGGCCTTGCTCGCGATCTCGGTCGGCGGATTGTGGCTTTGCCTCTGGCGCAGCCGCTGGCGCTTTCTCGGGATCGTGGTGATCAGCGGTGGGATCGTGCTCGCCGGCCTTGAGCGACGGCCGGATATCCTGATTGATGGCGACGCCCGCGTGATGGCGACGCGCGGCGAGGACGGGCGACTCTGGATTTCCACCCGCCAGCGGGGACGCTTCGTGAGCGATGTCTGGCTCAGGCGGGACGGGCAGGCGGAGGCGCCGACCTGGCCGCGAGGCGGCAAGGGCGTACCAGCTGCCGGGATTCGCTGCGATACGCTGGGATGCATCCAGCAGCGCGACGGGAGAACGATCGCGTTCGTGCGCAATCCGCGCGCGTTCGAAGAGGACTGCAGCCGGGCCGACCTGGTGGTCGGCGTCGTGCCCGTCTGGGATCTTTGCGAAGGCCCCGAGACGGTGGTGGACAGGTTCAATCTCTGGCGTGGCGGCAGCCACGCCATATGGCTTGATGAAGACGGTGCCCGCGTCGAAAGCGTGGCGGCGGTGCGCGGCAAGCGGCCCTGGGTCGCCCGACGCGCGCCGACCCGGTGACGGCTCAGTAGCTGCGGAGAATGCCCTTGAGCTGCCCCTGTACCTTAACCCGGCCGGGGCCGAAAATCCGCGTTTCGTAGCGCGTGTTCGCGGGCTCCAGCGCGATCGATTCTCCCTTGCGCCGCAGCCGTTTGAGCGTCACCTCGCTATCGTCCACCAGAGCCACGACGATGGCGCCGTTCTCAGCGGTATCGCAGCGTTCGATCACAGCGGTATCGCCCTCGAGAATGCCGGCCTCGATCATCGAATCGCCGTCGACTTCGAGGGCGTAGTGCTCGCCCGCGCCCAGCATCCCGCCCGGAACATCGATCTGGTTTGTCTCGTCGCGCAACGCCTCGATCGGCGTGCCGGCGGCAATGCGGCCGTAGAGCGGCAGCGCCACGCTCGCCTGATCGTCGGACGGGCGCTCGGTGCCCCGCCCGGAACGGAAATCGCCCTTGATGACGCTCGGCCGGAAGCGCCGGCTCGGCTGCCGCTCCGGCACTTCGGCAACGCGGGAGGGTGGCGGCCTCAATACTTCCAGCGCCCGCGCCCGATGCGGCAATCGTCGCAGGAATCCGCGCTCCTCAAGCGCCTTGACGAGCCTGTGAATACCGGACTTGGACTTGAGATTGACCGCTTCCTTCATTTCCTCGAACGAAGGAGCGATGCCGCGTTGATCAAGATAGGTATCGATGAAAAGCAGGAGTTCCTTCTGTTTCCTGGTCAGCATCGGCAAACTCCGCGAAATCGAACAAAAGGGAAACTGTCTGCGTATGTTCTAGTTTGGTTCGCACCCCCTGTCAAGGGGGCCTGTCGCGCTCTAGCGCTTTTTCGCTCACGGCAGCCGGCCTGTGGCCGGCGCCTCCGCGAGGGCGCCGCGGTCGCGGCCTGTCGCGCGTCCGTCAAAGCCGAACGCGCTCTAGAGTACGGGATTATGCCTGTTGCTGAAAAGGGGTATGCCGGGCGTTCGGCGAAAATCCGCCATCAACCCTCCCCCTTGCCCCGGCTGCGCGGCGGGTTACTCTCCGTGCGTCATGAAAAAGGCAGCGGTCACCGAGTTCTTCGAGCGCCTCGCCGCGCACATCGAGGTGCCGACCACCGAACTCGACTACCGAAACCCTTACACGCTGCTGGTCGCCGTGGTGCTGTCTGCGCAGGCGACCGACAAGGGCGTCAACAAGGCGACCAAGGCGCTTTTTGCCGAGGTCGAAACGCCGGCGGAGATGGTCGCCCTCGGCGAAGCGCGGCTCAAGGAGCACATCAAAACCATCGGCCTCTACAACATGAAGGCCAAGAACGTGATCGCCCTCAGCGAGGCGCTAGTGGAGAAGCACGGCGACACCGTGCCCAACGACCGGGCGGCGCTCGAGGCGCTCCCCGGAGTCGGCCGCAAGACCGCAAACGTGGTGCTCAACACGGTCTTCGGCGAGCCCACCATCGCGGTCGATACCCACATATTCCGGCTCGCGAACCGCAGCGGCCTCGCGCCGGGAAAGACGCCGCGCGCGGTGGAAGACGGCCTCAATCGCGTCGTGCCCGAGCGCTTCAAGCAGCACGCGCACCATTGGCTGATCTTGCACGGCCGCTATGTCTGCAAGGCCAGGACGCCGGATTGTCCGGCCTGCGTCGTCCGCGACCTCTGCCGCTATAAGGCCAAGACGACATAGAGCGCGTCCGTCCTTGATGGACGCGCGACAGGCTGCGACTGCGGCCCGCCGTGCCAGCGGCGCCCTCGCGGAGGCGCCGGCCGCAGGCCGGCTGCCGTGAGCGATAAAGAAGCCAGAGTGTTTCCGTGTAGAAAACCATACTGACGATACGGTGGTTCGATTGCTAGATTCACAATGCGATGGTCGTCCGTTTCATGCGTGTTGTATCAGAGGATTAGCGTATTGTCAACTATGGTGTTGCAGATTAGATTTCCATGGCAGGAACGGTCGTTCATGTTGCGGTAGTGACACTCGGGTGTTGATGTGTCCATAATCTGCGCAGTAATCTGCTGCTTGTGGGATGAAAGCCGGAGGTCGATATGTCGACCGTATGGTTTTGTTGGTTCATATACGGATAGGATCGGATATCCTCCATAGCGATGCGGACGGGCCGATGCCGGCGAGACAAAAAGGCGAAAAGCGGAAGCAGCGCTGGGTCGGTGCAACCGATGCCGAGTGGGCCGAGATCGGCGAGGGCGCGCAAGCGGCGGGATTGTCGAACTCCGACTACGTCATCAGGTGCTGCCTCGACCGCAAGGCGCAGGCCGGCACGACCGATGTCGCTCTGCTCTCGCCGGTGCTGCAGCGAGCGGTGAAGGCGGTATTGATCCTCGAAGAACTGCAAAGGCTGCGTCTCGTGAACGACGGCGAGATGGGCGAAGAGCTGTGGCAGAGGGCGGTGGGCGCGGTGGACGCCTGGATCAAGGGCGAAGGCGATCTGGGGTGAAACGGAAGGTGCCGTGATCCTGGCGAAGAAGCGCTGCATCTACTGCTCGCCAGAGGCGCGGGAGAAGATGCGGCGGCGGGCCAAGAGGGCGGGGATATCGCTCTCGCGCTTGGTCATTCTGTGCTGCCGCCGGATTGCGAGCGCGAGCGCTCCTCCGGAACCGCTTGGTCATCCGCTGGCGCTCGCCGAAGACGCGCAGCGTCGCCTCTACGAGGACAGCCGCGTTCTCGCCCGGTCGAAGAGCATCGTTGTCGATGCGCAGGACGGCGGGAAGACGACCCTGGCGATCCATGAAGTGGTGCGCTTTCTGCTGCTCTGCGAAGAAGAGCGGGGGCCATGAAAAGGCGGCGCGTGCGCAGGGCGGGGACCTCGCAGACGATTTCCGCGACCGACGAGGAGTGGGCCGACGTCGAGTCGGGGGCGGACGAGGCCGGAATGTCGGTGTCGGCCTGGGTGGTCCATTGCGCGCTGACGGTGGATCCCTTGCCGCGGAAACATCGCCGGCTGGTGCTCGACGAGAAACAGCAGAGGTCCATGTCTCGGGCCGTGAGCGAGCATGCGCGGAGCCTGCGCTCGGACATCGACGCGCCTTCGCAGGTCACGGACGGCCTCGGCGCGCTACTGAAGGCGCGGCTTGAGACGATGGTGCGGCAGGGCCGGAGCAGCGACGCGGAGGCGCTCCTGCGGCAAGTGTTCGGCGACGAGCGGGCGGCAATCATCGCCGCCGCTTTCATGCAGAATATACGCACGGCGCCGGCGCCGGCACAGAAACCGCAGGAGCCGAAGAAACCGCAGAAGCCGGCGCGCCCAAGGAAAAGGGTCGGCGACTCCGGTCAGAAGGAGCTGTTCTGATTGCGGGCAGGCAGATCGGGCGAACACGTGCCGCAGTCTGGTGAGAGGGCCAGGTCGACCCGAGCGGGCTCTTGCTATCGACGGTGTCGGGCTGAGAAGACGGAGACACCTCCAATGACATCCCGCGATCACCGAGGCGAGGGCCGGGGCCGACGGGATTCACCTGGTCCACGAATGGCTGGAGCGCTCGCCGCGCTGCATCGAGCGGGCCGGGGCCAAGCGCCGGCACGCCGCCCTTCCCGCGATCGTTTCGGGCGCCGGCGTCCCGGCGCTCTTGTCGGTGAAGCGCAGCGGAGGGCATCGGAGGGACGATCATGGCTTTCGAGGTCGTAAGGGCGTTCAGCCGGGAGCACGTCCGGTGGCTCGAGTTTCTCGAGGAATACGCCCTGCGCGAGGTCAAGGACGCGATTGTAAGGCGCCGGAAGGCGAACCCGGCGGCGCGAATGCTCTACGCCGTTGTGATCAGGGCCCTCTGCGACGCGGATTGCTGGATCCTGTGCGATTGTCTGCCCGAGGGGTTGGAGCAGCCTGTCATCGTGCCCGCCCGGGGTGAGCGCAGCATACGTCTCGGCAACCTTCCCGACGCTCCCGTGCCGCATGCCGGGAACTGCGTCTTCCGCCGGCGATACCTGCAAGACACCTCCGGGTTCTTCTTCAATCCGCTCTCGCACGAGCGGGACGTCGCGGCCTCGGCAGAACGCGACCAGAAGCAAGAATCCTGGAGCCGACCGGGCCGGTCGGTCCCGGTCGTGGCCCACATGCTCAAGTGCTTCATCCGGGCGGCGCGGCTGCACACACTGGCGGGCGCGGAGCGGTTTCCGTCTCCGGCGGACTGGCTCGCGGAACTCAGGCGCGCCGCAGTTGCGTTCCCCGTCGCGCCGAACGTTCCGGCGTCGGAGGTTCTGTTCACGGACCCCGCGAGCTGGCGCTCGGGCGAAGTCCTGGAAAGCATGGACGAGCGCGCACGGCATTGGCCGAAAGATCCCCCGCCCTGCGGCTACCTGTGCTGGGTCGCGCACGATGTGGAGGGCCACGACATCAACGGCAATACCACGGACGCCGGCCATGTGAGGGTGACGTCTCCCGTGGTCTCCCGGCTCATCCACAACAAGATGGTGGAGGGACCCTATCTCTTCCTGGGCGCGCTGGCGCAGCCCGCGGACATGCAGGGATGGGAGTGCCGCATGGCCTATGCAGAGCCGATTGCCGCGCCGGCGTTGCCGATCCCGGTCGATTCGGACTACGAGCGCCAGGCGCTCCTGTCGCTTCCACGATTGGTCGAGGACCTGCGGCGCGGCAAGGAGTTGCAGGAAGCGCTCGGCGGGGTCGTCAGGGTCGAGCTTGAGAAGCCGCTCTTCCCGATAAGGGTGCGCGACGGCCGTTGTCATCCGGACGGCCTTCTCACCGTCAGCCACCCGGGCGGCTCCACCGACGGCAGCGACAAGGTGCGCTACGTGATCGAGGTCATGGGGCTTGGCAGCGAGGAATACGAGAGAAAGAAGGAAGAGACTCACCGCCTGATGAAGCGGATCGGCAGGGTGATCCGGCTGGAGGGGGGGCAGTTCGGGTCGGCGCACAACGGCCTGGAGCGCCAGCGCGACAGGATCGCGAGGCAGATCTCGAAGGACCTCCTGTGGCGGTGGACATGAAGGTGGCGGTGCCGGTTCCCATGGCGCCGGGACCCCCTGCCCTGAAATTGCCGAACCGGTGTCGCGCCAGGGGAGGCCGGCGATCGCGGGTGCCTGCCCGTGACCTGCACGGTGACGTTCCGCTCGGGCTTGCCGGGGGCGCCGACGCACTCACCGGACAGGCGGCGCCGGTTCCGGCGCGCCGGGTGGTGTCCTTAGCCCGCCTCGCAAGTTCCGGGAAGCGGATCGCCGGCGCGGCCGGCACGGGGGCGGCCGGCGCCTTGCCGGAGGTCCGCACCGGGATGTAACCTCCGGTTGCCCATGAGGGTGTCCGCGAGGAGAGCGCGGGAGCCGGTGATCCCTGTTTTGGCCGGCTCCCGCGTATTCCGTCGAGCCTGGGGCGCATGTCCGCCGTGGGCTGCGGTCGGGCTCCAGGCGGCACCGGCCAGGGTCTCGCAAGGCGCTGCGGGATGGCGCGCGGCGCGGCGGACGCATCACCGCCGTCTACCACGCGGTCAGCGCGGCCGTGTTGTCCGAGACTATCTCGACATCGCCGGGGCCGAGGCCGGCAAACGCCAGCGCCGCCGCCGCCTCGGCCTCGGTCTCGAATGTGTCCAACTCTCGACCGGTCGCGATCTCGACGACGGTGAAGAGGGGCCCAGACAACGGCACTCCTCGATACTCGGGCGAGCGCACGCGGGCTTGCCGCGAACAGGAGTCACACGTGCTGGCGGCACCCGCCCAGGCCCCGCATCGTGAGCAGAGCTTCCGGGCGCGGCGGCGCGCGTACCGCTTGCGGTCTTGGGCATTCTTCCGCCCTTTCGGCCGCGACGCCTCCATGGCCGCACACTGCCGGCAGCGGGAGGACCCGGCCGGCGCCGCGTCGTTGCAGCGGACGCAGCGGCCTTCGGCCCTGCGGCGGGCGTAGCGCTCACGCTCGCGGGCGCGACGGTCGGACCTGCAACTCTCGCAGACGGCGGCACCCTCGACCGGCGCCACCCGGCCGCACATCGTGCACGTTCCAGCCGCGCGCCGGGCGCGATGGCGCTCCCTGCCCCGCTCGCGGCTGTCGCGCCTGCGTGTTGCCACTCGGCGGCCGCCGTAGAGCTCGCCACTGGCTTTGCCCGCAGCATAGCGCGCACGCTCGGCGGCGCGCGCCTTTTGGCGGCAGGGCTCGCACTGCCGCCGGCCGGGCGCCACGGCGCGGGTCCCACATCGGGTGCAGAGCCCGAGGGCGGCCCGCTCGACGATACGGCGCCGGTGACGCTCGCGCTGGAGTGCTCTCCTCCTCTCGATGTCAGCGTAGGGCATGATCTGCGATCCTTCGTGTTGACGACGGTCAAGGAGCGCGCCTTTCCGCCGGTATTCCGGCGCAAGACGACGTCCGGAGCGCCCGGTCGGGACGCCCCGGCCGATCCTTCGATCACCGATGCCGCCGCGACATGTGGGGCCAGATGGCATGCTCGCCGTAGTACTGAACGCCGCCGGCGAGCTCGACGCCGGTTGCAATTATGATCTCGTTCCGCTCCGGCCGAAGCCGTTGCACGGCGCGAAGGCTCATCACCTTCCGCGCTGCCTTCGATCCCTTGCCCGGCCGCCAGGGCCGGATCTGGCCCTCGAAATCGGACTCGTATCTCTCCACGACATAGCGCTCGTCGTCGAGACCGCGCCCGAACACGTGGGTCAGAAACGTTTGTGCGCTTCGATGAACTGTCCCGGATGTCCGCATGGTGCCGCCTCCCGTTGGCAGGTTGGTGGAGACGGCGGGGACGCCCCCTCTCGCGGGACGCGACCCGCCGCGCCCTCGTTCCGGCCAGCCTCCGACTCCTGGCGGCGTGCCGAAGTGAAGGCGGCGCAGAAAGAGAAATACGGCGGGAGACGGGAGGCCCGGCCACGTCATCGTGAGGCCGGTGGACATGCCCGTCGGCGCGATTTGCTATAATGCTCGGCCTTGAGCGACATCGGAGGGAGCGATCGCCGTGCCCGGTATCGAGATTGACGAGAGTGGCCTGACCAAGGGCCAGGCGCGCAAACTGAATGCGCTGCGAAAATCCATCGGCAGAGATATCGCCGACAGGGCCTTCCTGGAATGGCTTGCCGCGCAGCCGGCGACCGCGGGCGGCGCCGGACAAGAATGCAACCCTGATCGTGGATACCCTATGGCCGCTGGTTCAGCAGGGCACGCTCGCGATCCCGCGTGGCGGTTACCGGATCAGACGCGGACGCGGCCGCATCATCGTCGATTCGGCCGGGCGGTAGCGGCCGCTGGAGACGCGAGCGACGGGCGCGTGCTGAACGAGGCGGGCCCGGGCCGACTGGCGAATGGCTGCTGCCGATACCGACGACGCTCTCGAGCTCTCGCTGGTCAACGATCTGCGGAATGTCGCCGCAGTCGCCGCCGAGAACGTCGGCGCGTTCCGTGCGGAGCACGGGATGGCGAAGCAGATTGCCTTTGAGGTCAATCTGGCGACTGACGAGCCGGTGACCAACACGATCGGCTACGGCTACGACGACGATGGGGAGCATCGGATCGAGCTCGTCCTCCGCCTCGAGGGCGGAGCGTTGATGATCGGGATCGCAGACGACGGCAGGGCGTTCGACCCGCTGCCGGTGCCGGAGCCTGATTTGTCCGCTCCGTTGGAGGACCGTGCCAAGGGCGGTCTCGGCATCTATCCGGTACGCAAGACGATGGACGGCGTGGCTTGCCGCCCGCAGGACGGACGCAACATGGTGACGCCGACGAAGCGCGTGGCGCCGGCGCAGGCGGAGTGAGGACCGGCGGGGTTCTCGCGGCCTGAACGCCTGGCGGCGGCAGAGACCGGGCGCACGAGGCGCTGCGTTCCGGGGAGGGCATGGCCAAGGACGGAAAGCCGTGCCGTGTGCAGAAGCGCGGGGATGAGAACGTGCGCACCGGCCGCGCTCGCGCGCCCTTGAGCGATCGCAGTCCTTACCGGCTGTTGATGACGGTCGAAATGCGCGCATATTCAATCGCTTTTGGGGGCGCGTGCTTGCGGTGGCGCGGTGGAAACGGAAACCCGCTGGTGTGAGAGCAGTCGCGGCAACACGATGAGCCAACGGGGCGTCGCGGTCACCCGAGGTCACGTCATGAAGAGAGCGTTACTCTCGTGCTGTCAGTCTTGAGCCGCAACCCGCTCGATCGCTGACGGCAGCAGAAGCGCGCCTCCATAACCGCCGTGGGCGGCGGCCAGAGTCGAAAGGAAGACCAGCCGTCCTGCCGGGTTGTTGCCCCCCCCCCCCCGCGGTCTACACTCACTCTGGATGTGCAGTTGCATGTCAGCCTGCGCCAGTGGAGGAGCGTCGAAATGCGTTTGCGTGACGAATTTAACGGTTCCTTGAATGGCTCCGCCCCGGCGGGGATGAGTCCAAGAGACGACGGCCCGAAGCCATGAGCGGGTTGGTTCAGCAGAGCGTTTCCGAGACGCTCGGCGAGGATCTGCCAGCGAACAGCACGACCGCGGGAGTTGTCGCGGTCGACGACGTGGCGACCGGCACGATCGGGAGATCGGGGGACCGCGACTGGTTCGCGGTGGAGCTGGAGGCGGGCAAGACCTACCGGATCGACCTGAAGGGCCGCCCGACGGGCGACGGCACGCTCAGCGACCCCTATCTGCGCGGCATCCACGATGCCGCGGGCAACCTCATTCGGGGCACGACGAACGACGACGGGGGCCACGGCTACAACAGCCGGGTGGCGTTCACCGCGTCGGAAAGCGGCACCCACTACATCGCCGCCGGCGCCTACTCGTCCCGCCAGGGCACCTACGAGCTGGCGGTGACCGACGTGACCCCGCCTGGTGTCGTGGTGGCGCAAGCGCCGGTTTTCGGGCAGCAGGGCTATGCGTTCGCCCTGGCGGAGAACGCGGTTGGGAGTACATCGCGGGTCGCGCTGGGCACGGTTTCTGCGACGGACCCGGAAGGCTCTGCGGTGAGCTACAGCATCGCGGGCGGCAACGCGGCGGGGCTGTTCGAGATCGATGCCTCGACGGGCGCGCTGTACTACACGGGCTCGGGGGAGGATTACGAGACCGACCCGACGAGCCGCGAGCTGACGGTCCGGGCGAGCGACGGGGGTCTGCATACCGACGTCACCGTCGCCGTCTCCGTCACCGACGCGGCGGAAGCGCCGGTCTTCGGACAGCAGAGCTATGCGTTCGATCTTGCGGAGAACGCGGACGGGAGCACGACGCGGGTTGCGCTGGGCACGGTTTTGGCGACGGACCCGGAAGGCTCTGCGGTGAGCTACAGCATCGCGGGCGGCAACGCGGCGGGGCTGTTCGAGATCGACGCCTCGACGGGTGCGCTGTACTACACGGGCTCTGGGGAGGATTACGAGACCGACCCGACGAGCCGCGAACTGACGGTCCGTGCGAGCGACGGGGGCCTGCACACCGACGTCACCGTCACCGTCACCGTCACCGATGTGCAGGAGGCGGCGCCCGTGGAGGAGGAGGTCGTCGTGCCGCCGGCCCCGGAGCCTGAGCAGAGCGTTTCCGAGGCGGCTGGCGAGGATTTGCCGGCGAGCAGCGCGACCGCGGGAGTTGTCGCGGTCGACGACGTGGCGACCGGCGCGATCGGGAGATCGGGGGACCGCGACTGGTTCGCGGTGGAGCTGGAGGCGGGCAAGACCTACCGGATCGACCTGAAGGGCCGCCCGTCGGGCGACGGCACACTCAGCGATCCCTATCTGCGCGGCATTCACGATGCCGCGGGCAACCTCATTCGGGGCACGACGAACGACGACGGAGGCCACGGCGTCAACAGCCGGGTGGCGTTCACCGCATCGGAGAGCGGCACCCACTACATCGCGGCCGGCGCCTACTCGTCCCGCCAGGGCACCTACGAGCTGGCGGTCATCTCCGTTACCGATGGACAGGAGACGGTGACGGACCCGGAGCCTGCACCGGAGTCTGCGCCGGAGCCTGCGCAGAGCGTTTCCGAGGCGGCCGGCGAGGATCTGCCGGCAGGCCGCACGACCGCCGGAGTTGTCGCGGTCGGCGGCACGGCGACCGGCGCCATCTCGCCAGCGGAGGACCGCGACTGGTTCGCGGTGGAGCTGGCGGCGGGCCGGACCTACACGGTCGACCTGAAGGGGAACCCGACGGGCGACGGCACGCTCGGCGATCCCAAGCTGCGCGGCATTCACGATGCCGAGGGCAACCTCATTGCGGGGACGACGAACGACGACGGGGGCGAGGGTTACAACAGCCGGCTGACGTTCACCGCATCGGAGAGCGGCACCCACTACATCGCCGCCGGTGCCTACGTTGATGACCAGGGGACCTACGAGGTGGCGGTGACGGACGTGACGCCATCTGCGGCCGATGATGATCTGCCAGCGGACAGCACGACCACGGGAGTTGTCGAGGTCGGCGGCACTGTTACGGGCGAGTGGCAATCTCTGCCGAATTCGCGGGGCGGGGACGTGGACTGGTTCGCGGTGGAGTTCGAAGAGGGCAAAACCTACCGGATCGACCTGGAAGGTTCCTCGAATGGCGGCACCCGACCGAACCCCTATCTTGCCGGGGTCTACGACGCAGACGGTGTGAGACTCCACCGGTCCACAGACGATGACGGAGGCGCAGGCGTCGACAGTCGGCTGATATTCACGGCAGCGGAAACCGCCACGCACTATATCGGGGCGTCAGGTCAATATGGCCCGGGTGCCTACACCCTGTCGGTGAGAGACATTAGTGACAGGCTCTCGGACTACGGCCTTGCGGACGACTACGCGTTCGGGACCGGCACGACTGGTACGGTGAGTGTAGGTGGCTCGGTCACGGGCAGGATCGATCGTGAGCGCGACCAGGACTGGTTCGCGGTGGAACTGGAGGCGGGCAAGACCTACCGCATCGACCTGGAAGGCGTCTGGAGCGATGTGGGTACCCTGAGTGACCCATATCTGCGCGGGGTCTACGACTCGAATGGTGTCCTCTTCCCCGGCACGTCGGACGACGACGGCGGCTTCAAGTACAACAGCCGACTGTACGTCGAGGCGACGGAGACCGGAACACACTATGTGTCGGCAAGCTCCTTGAACAGCCGTGCCTATAACATCAATCCGCAGTTCAACTCCTACAGGCTCTCGGTCTACGACGTCACGGACGGAGGCGGGCCGGACGAGTACACCGCGGGAACCGACACGACCGGCAGGGTGGCTGTCGGCGGCTCTGCCACGGGCTTGATCGGGTACGAAGGAGACCGGGACTGGTTCGCGGTGGAGTTGGTGGCCGGAACGGTCTACACCGTCGAGTTGAAGGGCTGGCAGACGGGCGACGGATGGCTGATCGACCCGTACTTGCATGGCATCCATGATGCGGCCGGAAACCTCATCAACGGCACCGAGGACGATAATGGGGGAGCGCACCTGAACAGTCTGGTGACGTTCGAGGCGGCGACGACCGGCACCTACTACATCGCTGCTGGCTCGGGCAGCTGGAGAGGCCGCATGGAGGGTGACGAGAACAACTGGCAGGGCGTCCTTGAAGGCTCGTACACGTTGTCGGTGGACGCTGTTTGATGCCGATGCCGTAACCACACAGCCCGTATGTGGCCACGGGTTGCGCCCTCGCAAGCCGCCCCCGGCGCGGGCAAGGGTTCGGGGTGCCGCACTGCAGGCATGGCGCGAGGAGTGGCCATGAAGAGCGGCAGCGCTGAGATTCGTGCGGCGCTGGGCGAGAGCCGGCGGTGGTTTCTCTCGATCGGGTTGTTCAGCGCTTTCGTCAATCTGCTGATGCTGACCGGCCCGATATTCATGCTTCAGGTCTACGACCGGGTGCTGACCTCGCGCTCGGAGGCGACGCTGGTGGCACTTGTAGTGATCGTCGCCTTCCTGTTCCTGGCCATGGGCCTGCTCGACCACTTCCGGTCGCGGGTTCTGGCGCGCGCCGGCGCACGGTTCCAGGCGCGGCTCGATCCGCGCGTTCTGGGCGCGATCCTGACCCGCGCGGGCCGCTCCTCGGCGGCACGTTCGGCGCCGGCGACGGGGCTCAATGATCTGGAGGCGATGCAGCGCTTCGCGTCGGGTCCGGGGCCGTTCGCGTTCTTCGATGCACCCTGGACGCCGATATTCCTGTTGGTGCTGTTCTGGTTTCACTGGTTGCTGGGCCTGTTGGGGGTGTTTTCCGGCGTGCTGCTGCTGTCGTTGGCGCTGCTGAATCAGAGGCGCACGGCACACCTTCAGGCGGCGGCGGGCGTAACCTCGGCCCGCGCGGCCCACTTCGTCGATCAGATCAGGGCAGGTGGCGAAACGGTGCGGGGCCTTGGGATGCGGGGCGCCGTCATCGCGCGCGCGGGCGTGCTGCGCAATCGGGCCCTGGAAAGCACCATTTCCGCCTCTGACCGGGGCGGGGCGTTCGCGGCATCCACCCGGACCCTGCGGCTGTTCCTCCAGTCGATGATGCTGGGGCTCGGCGCCTGGTTGGCGATCCGCGCCGAAGTGACGCCGGGGATAGTTATCGCGGCATCGATTCTGCTGGGCCGGGCGCTGGCGCCGATCGATCAGGCGGTGGCGCAATGGCCGGTCCTGCAGCGTGCGCTTGAGGCGCGGCGTTCGCTGGGGGCGCTGTTGAGCGAGACACCCGAGGAGTCGACGAAAACACCGCTTCCGGGCCCACCGGCGAGGATGGAGGCATCGAATCTCGTCGTTGGCGCACCCGGCGCGGAGATCCCGGCGGTGCGGGGCGTGTCTTTCGTGCTTGAGCCGGGAAAGGCGATTGGAATCGCGGGTCCGTCGGCGTCGGGGAAGTCGACTCTCGCGAAGGCGCTGGCGGGCATCTGGCCGCCGGTCGCGGGCAAGGTGACGCTGGGCGGAGCGGCGCTCGACCAGTACGGTGAAGAGGCACTCGCCCGGTATGTCGGCTGGCTGCCCCAGGAGGTCATGCTGTTCGAAGGGACGGTGGCTGAGAACATCGCACGTCTCGATCCCGATCCTGACCCCGAAGCGGTGGTGCGGGCGGCAGAGCGGGTGGGGGCGCACGACATGATCGTGGGTCTTCCGGGTGGCTACGACTTCGAGGTCGCGGCGGGCGGGACCGCGCTTTCCGGCGGCCAGCGTCAGCGTATTGCCCTGGCGCGCGCACTCTATCGCGACCCGGTAGTACTGATCCTCGACGAGCCCGACGCGCATCTGGACGCGGCGGGCGCGGAGGCGCTCAGCGGAACCATCGCGGATCTCAAGGCGCGGGGCGGTTCGGCAGTTGTCATCGCGCATCGTCCGGGCATATTCGCGCAGTGCGACCTGATACTCCTGATGGCAGACGGCAGGGCGCATCCGGCAGAGGCGGCTCATCGGGAGGCTCCGGGCCTGACGCCACCGAGACGCGCCATACCGGTCCGGAAGTCGAAGCCGCCGGAAAGGTGGCGGACACCGGGACACGAGCCCTTGGACGGAACCGACGATGGGGAGGGAGACGGCAAGCCCTGATGACCACAGCGCTCGCCACGTTACGTTCGCCGGGAGCGCCGGAAGGGCCGAACGGTGCCTCTCGGCCGGAGTTTTCCTCGCGACGGCCGCTGCTATTCGGTTTTCTGACGCTGGCCGTGCTCTGTGCCGGTGTCTTCGGTTGGGGTGTGGCCACCACAATAGCCGGGGCGGTGATCGCCACCGGGCAGGTCGACATGGAGACACGCGACCAGGTGGTGGAGCACATCGACGGTGGCACGGTGGGCGAAATTCTTGTGCGAAACGGTGACCGTGTCACGGCCGGCGACGTGCTGATACGGC
Organism: Alphaproteobacteria bacterium; assembly: GCA_022826345.1. The sequence goes on along the minus strand of JAJDVB010000141.1, from coordinate 11,233 downwards.
TGAAGGACGCGGCGCTACGCTCGGAGGAGGCCTTGCTGCGGGCCGAAGAGATCGAGCTGATGGGCTTGCGCAACCGTCTCGAGGCGGAATTCACGGGCGTAGACACCATCGTGTGGGACGCCGAAGTTGCTGAACGGGCGCGGATTGATGCGTTGGCGCGTGACGTCGTCGATAGCCAGACACGACTCTTCGAAGCGCGCCATTCATCCTGGGCAGGCCAGGTCGCTCAGCTCCGGGAGCGGATCGGTCAGACGCGGAAGCAGATCGCCGGGCTGGAGGCGCAGGCGCACGCCGTGGATAGCCAGAGCGCCTTCGTCGAGCGTGAGCTCGACGGTCTGCGGTCGTTGTTCGAGAGAGGCCTTACCGAGCTTCACCGACTGCTGGAACTGGAGCGCGAAGCGGCGCGTCTCGCCGGTCAGGCAGGCGACATTGAGTCAAGGATCGCGGGCGCGCGCGGACGCATAGCCGAGATTGAAATCGAGATCCTGCAGATCGGCGCGCGGCGTATCGAGGAGGCCGAAGAGCAGGCGCGCGCCGTGCAGGCACGAGAGAACCAGGTTCGTGAACGATTGGTCGAGATTCGGCGACGTCTCGGGGGCATGGAAGTGCGGGCGCCGGTCTCCGGCGAGGTGTACGGAATGGAGGTGTTCGCGGTCGGGGAGGTGGTGCGGCCGGGCGAGGCGATGCTGCGTATCGTGCCCGATAGCGCTCCACTCGTCGTTGTCGCGCGCTTGGAGCCGATCCATGTCGATCAGGTGCATCTAGGTCAGGAAGCCGTCCTGCGCTTCTCGGCGTTTCCGGCACGCAATACCCCGGAGTTCGAGGGGCTGGTGCGGCGGGTCTCGGCGGACACCGTGCACGATGAGCGGACCGGATTGTCATGGTACGAGATAGAGTTGGAGATTGGCCGGGTGCTGGAACCGGACGAGGACCTGCCGGTGCTCGCCTGGGCCTCTGAAGCGTATGACGCCCTCGCAGACTGGCTGCGGGACGAGCAGCCGGAGAACCCCGAGCGCGCAATCGATATCGATGTCAGGCCCCTGGACGCGGAGCCGGCGAATTCAACGACCGCTGTCGATCATGTCCGGGACCTTGCGCTGCTGCCCGGAATGCCGGTTGAAGTGCACATTCGTACCGCTGAGCGGACACCGCTCAGCTATCTTGTCAAGCCTCTCACTGATTACTTCGGGCAATCGCTCCGAGAGGAATGAGCCATGCGTATCGCGCTTGATGACGAGCGGTTGCCGAGGCCCTCAGACCCGAGCGTGTGTGCAACCCACGCATTCGGTTCCTCACATGGTGTTGTTGCCCGAATTATTTGACGACAGATTTCCCGGATTATTTCGCGTGACGGGCACGCGCATTTTCCGGACTGATCGGTCATTGTTGCCGGAGGGGAGAGGTATCGCTGCGGTGTCGAATGGCCGATTGCGCAGTGCCGCCATGGCCCGAAGCTGGCTTCCAGCCACGTGCCGGCCGCAACGCGATGTGACGACGGAGGCGCGGCGCCCGACAGGCCGTCGGGAGAGCTGGTTCCCGAAGGCGGTTCCGCCTCGAACCCCTAGGCGTTGGCGGAACCGGGACTCGGGAACCGCGGGGGCTGCGGCCTGCGGCTGCCGTTGACGGTGTCGACCGGCACCGCCCTGTCTGCCTGCGGATTCCGGTTCATTTGACCGCAGTTCTGGCAACACTTGACCGTGCTGCGGGCGCGCGCCAGCGCGCAGTCTCTCCCGGATTTGGCGGTGTGGTCCCTCTCCTTGGTGATGTGGGGGCTGGCCTTGGGCCAGCCCGGGCCGAGCGTATGCGAGGCCTCTTGGGCTCCCCTCCATGAGCGCCCTGATCGCCTTCGAGAGCGCGGTGCGGCACGGCAGCTTATCCCATGTGAGAGGGAGCTCGGCACCTCGCAGTCGGCGATCAGCCGGGTCATCGCGCAACTTGAGGGCCAGCTCTCGGCACGGCTGTTCGAGCGCTCCCGGATCGGGGTGAGCCTGACCGACGCGGGGCTGCGCTTTCACGAGTCGGTCCTTGTGGCTCTCGACGCCCTCCATGACGGGGCCGCGGAGATTGCGGAACACTCCAGCGAGGACGGGACGGAAGTGGCGATCGCCTGTCTGGACGAGTTGTCGCAACTCTTCGCGATGCAGCGCTATGAGGCGCTGAAAGCGGCGCTTGGAGATCACGTCCGGATCCGCATTCTCGCCCACACAAACGCAGCAGCGCCCGCGCCGTCCGAGACCGCCGCCGATCTGATGCTGACCTGGGACGCGGAGACTGCCGCACCCAGGCACCGCGTGACGGTTGCCGGGGGAGCCGTCGGCGCCTTCTGCTCTCCCGGCTACGCCGCCGCTCATGCGCAGGTTCTGAACGGACCTGCGGTGGGCTGGAAGGGGCTGACCCTTCTCGATCTCGCGGGGCCTGACGAGGGCGGAGCGTCCTGGGAGCGCTGGTTCGAGGCCGCGGGGCGTCCGCCCCCGGACCCCCGGTACGAAGTCGTCGAGAGCCACGCCCAGGCGCTGGACGCAGCCGTTGCCGGCCGCGGCCTCGTGCTCGGTTGGCGTCATCTGATCGGACGGCACGTGGAGGCCGGCACTCTGGTGATGCAGGCGGGCGGCTTCGTCGAGACAGGCAGGAGCTTCCATGCCGTGCTCACGACGGCGGGAAGGCGGAGATCGCTGGCGCGGGCGTGCCTTGCCTTCTTTGGCGGCGCGGCCAGGCACCGGGCGGGCTGGATCGAGTCGTGAGCATCTCGCCGGCGGCGCTGCGCATGCGGCGACCCGGCGATCGGAAAGAAGGCGCTTTCAATATGTTCGCCGGCCTCCTTCACGGCAGAGAGTGCAAGACACGAGCGACAGGTCCTGAGAACCCTCGTCGATGCAGACGGTGCGGGCAGGATCGGTCACCAGGGCTTCATACTCATGACACGGTGCAGTCCTTCCTGTTGCAATATGGCCCGTCTCTGGTCCAGCTCCATCTTCTGGGCGAGCGCCTCGGACCAGCGCTCGTCCTCGTCGTCCCGGAATGCGCGCGCGCGCGCGAACGCCATAAGTTCGTGGAGCGAAAGGTCGATCTCCCGGCAGGGCTCGTCGTCCGAACGCGAGAGCTCGCGAAGCGTGCAGATGTCCTCCGCTTCGGTCTTCCCCGCCGTTCTGTAGACCGCCTCCAGCTCGACCTGCACGACCGCCGGGTGGCCCAGGTGCGTGCTCTCCGGCGCAGCCGTCTCCGTATCGACGACCTCGCTGCACCACAACCGGTCGCCCACGGTGAGATCCCGTGAGCAGGCAAGCGCATAGCGGTCCGGGGGTTCCGGCCGCTGGCGCTCCAGTTCCGCCTGCCGGAGCCTCTCGTCACTCCACTCCGCCTGAAGGACGTCGCAGCCCGCGAGCTCCAGCCAGGACATTTCTTTTACCGGTTCCTCCGGCATCCGGCCCGTCACCGCCGCAACCCACTCGAGCTCCACCTCGTCTTCGGGGGCCCATTCACCGGCCCGTCCGGGCCGGCGCACCACCGCTTCGAGTCGCGATCCGTCTTCCGGTAGCTGCAGACTGATCCGCTCGCCCGCGAGCAGCGGCTCCTGCCCCGTCCAGGGTCTGGTGAATGCATGAGAGGCGCCGGGGTCGCGGAGCCGGGCAAGCTCGGCACCCACCATGTCCGCGATCCGGGCCGCCTCCAGCTTCGGAACGGCTTCCCGCTCGCGTGAGAGCCGGAGTCCGTTATCAATGCGCTCAAGCATCTCGGGGCGGCCTTGCCAGCGCTCCCGGGTGTCTTCGTCCCCGTTCAGCGCCCACCGGACGTCTTCCTCGAACGCGCGGTGTCGTTCCTGCCATGCCGGCCATTCGGCCAGCAGCGACAACGGCACGTTCTCTCGCTTCGCGCGTTCCTCGATTTGACGGTATTGCTCGTCCAACTCGTTCGCCTCCCGGAACAGGCGCTGGAACGCCGTCCAATGGACTGACAGCGAAGCATGATCGTCAATCTGTGCCTGCAGCCAGCGCCGGGCCGCTTCGTCAAGGTCGGGTTCCCTGGCCAGGTGCTCCGCTCGGCGCATGGCCTTGCCGCACTCCTCGTCGTCGGCGGGCGATATGCCCTGCGCGAGCGCGCTGTGCTTCGCACCCTCGATCCGGGCCTTCACCGAGACGAAGCGGTCGAGCAGATGGTGACTCTCCATCCGCTCCAGCGCGGCAGCCAGCGTTTCCCTGACGCCCGGTATCCGGTCGAGATGGGGAGCATAGGTGTCCTCGTCCTTGTGGATCGAACGTCCCGTCGTCAGCAGCTTCCCCCAAGAGTCGCTGAGGGACCGGTAGCCGGGCAGGCCGGTGACGAGGAAGTCCGGGTCCTGCCCGGTCCGCCGCTTCGCTTCTTCCTGCAGGGTGTCCCAGTACTGCCCATGTTGCCCGGCCCCGTCGAGGAAACCGTCGACGGTGGCGCGCTCCCTGCCGCGTTCGCGGTCGTAGTCCAGCACCCGCCGCGCCATCTCCCCGGCCTGGTCCGGCAAACCTTCCCGCTTGCCGAGCACGCGCGCCTCCTCGACGAGCTCCTCCCAGCCCGGCAGATAGAAGGCGATGACGCTCTCCGCCTTCGCCCGCTCCGCCATCGCCAGACGCTTCTGGAACACACCTGCCCAGGCCAGGTCGTGGTCGCCGAGTCGGTCGAGCCGATCGACGGCGGCTGCGATCTCCCCCGCTTCATCCTTCATCCGGTCGAGATGGGGCTGCCATGCATCATGGGGTCGCCATGCATCCGGATCATCCTGCATGGCGCGCCAGCGCTCGCCCGCCTCTCCGCAGCGCGCCAGCCAGCCGGCATAGCCCGCCAGTTCGGTGGGCGGGATGAACAGGGGCGGGCCAGCCGTGCGGGCGCGGTCCTCCAGCGTCGTGCGCTCGTCCAGAAGCCGGGTCGCCGAAGCTTGAAGCGCGACGATTGCCGCCTTCCGTTCTTCCCATGCCTCTGCATGGTCGAGGACCTCCCTGGCCGACGCCAGCGCCCATGCCGGGAGGGGGGACCGCTCCGTGAGTTTCCTGGCGCGCTCGACGAGACCGTCATACCCCTCGGCGTAGAACGGAATCGTGTCGTCCGCCGCGGCCCGCGCCTCTACCTCGCGGCGCCGCGTGTCGAAGTCGAGGACCGCGTCGTCGACCGCCAGCAGGTCGGCGAGTTTCCCGAGGCGCCGGGAGATCGTGCCGCCGGCCTCGCCCGCGCGCTCGCCAAGCTCTGCGAGCAGGACCTCGCCGTTCGCCGCGAGCCGCCCCGACATCTCCCGCCAGTCCGGGTAGTCTTCCAGCCCGGCAACCGGGTACGTTGCGGACCCGGCGGCCTCGTCCAGCCCGCGCCTCCTTGCGTCATGCCCATCGAGAAGCCCGAGAAACTCCACCGCCGCCCTGTCCCCCTCCCGGCAGGCACGGTCGTAAGCCAGCAGCCCGTCCACCACCTCCCTGGTCGCGGCCGGCAGGTCCGGGTTCCCGGCGAGCTCCCGCGCCCGCCCGATCAGCGCCCCGTAGCCATCCACCAGGAACAGCACCGTGCCCTCGCGCCGCGCCTGCCGTTCCAGCGCCTGCCATTCGTCGCGCAGCGACCAGAACGGCTCCCCCTCCGCCAGCAGCCGCACGATCTCCTCCGGCTCAAGCTCGATCGGCGCGTCGACCGCCTCAAGCGCCGTCGGCCGCTCCCCGGTGTTGTCGGCCAGAACCTTCACCAGCTCCTCGGCGTTGTCGGTGAGCACCACCGCCCGGTCCCGCGCCCGGCTGATCTCGACGTAGAAGGTCGACTGGTCGGCAAGCGCGCCGTGGCTCGAATCCAGCACCGCGATCACCCCCTCCGCCGTGCTCCCCTGCGCGCCGTGCACCGTCGAACTCCAGGCGTGGTCGATATGCCGCAGCTGCGGATCGTCCACCCGCAGCGACAGCCCCCGCCCGTCATCCAGCCGGAACCGCACCCGGCCCTTGGCGATCCCCTCCACCTCGGCCCGCTCGCCGTTGACGAGCGACCGCTTCCTGTCGTTCCGGGTCCAGCGGACCCGGTCGCCCGCTCGGATCTCCATGGGACGGGTCTCGTAGACGTCGAGCTGGTATCGGACCGAGCCCGCAGGCCGGATCCAGCGCGGCTTGCCGTCGGGATGCAGCAGCATCACCCGGTCGTACTCGATCCCGGTCACCGTCAGGATCTCGTCCTTCTTCAGCCGGTAGTTCACCAGGTCGTGGTGGAACACCACGAGGTCCCCTTCCCGGTAGTTGCGCACATCGCCCTTCTCGGTCCGGGTCAAGCCCAGGCTGACCAGGCGCTCGATCCCGAGCGTCTTCCCCCGGAGCACCCCCTCGCTCGCCAGCGCTTCCCGGACGGTCCGGTTGATCTCTTCCCTCAGCGCATGGGTGGGTGCGACCAGGAGGGTGTTGTCGCGGGTGGCGGTGTCGAGCGCCAGCCAGGCCTGCGCCGCCTTCTGGCCGAGCTCTTCGTGCGCCACCTCGTGCACGCTGCTGCCGAGCAGCTCCACCGCCTCGCCGGGATCGCCCGCCAGAACCGCCTGCACCGCCGCCCGCAGCTCCGGGTTACGCTGGCGCAGGATGTCGTCCATCGTGGCCGTCGTCATCCCCGCCCGCTGCAATAGCCGGAACGGCTGCCCCGCCTCTACCGCGCGAAGCTGGCTGCTGTCGCCCACCAGCACCACGCGGGAAGCGTCGAGCTCGTCCGCCACCCGCAAGAGCGAGCGCATCTGGTCGGTCGAGACCATCGAGGCCTCGTCCAGCACCAGCACCGCGCCGCCGAAGGTCTCCTTCAACGCCTCCAGCGCCTGTCCGTTGCCGCCCGCCGCCCGGCGGCGCGCCAGGAGCCACTGAAGCGTGCGGGCATGAATGCCGGTCTCGCGCCCCAGCACAGCGGCAGCGGCGGTCGAGGGTGCCAGGCCGATCACCGGCCTGTCCCCGGCAAGCTCCCGGACCTGGCGCAGCATCGTCGTCTTGCCGGTCCCGGCCCTGCCCTGCACGCCGACGATCCGGTCGCGCGCCAGCAGGATCGTGCGAACCGCCTCCTCCTGTCCTTCGGTGAGCCCGGCGCCGTCGAGACGGGCCACCACGTCCTTCTCCTGCGCCAGCGCCGTGCCGGCGCCGATCCCGGCCTTCACCATGGCGATTGTGGAGCGTTCCGCCTTCAGCGCGCGATCGGTGACGAAGGCCCGGTCGGCGCGCCGCAGCTCGGCCTCGACAAGGTGGCCGTCGCGGACCAGCCAGGCGATCGCGTCACGGATCTCCCCGAGCGAATGCCGGCCCGGCGAATGGCCGAGGGCCAGCGCCTCGAGATCTTGCTCGGAGAAGACCGATTGCCGTTCCTCGAGCTGGCGCATGCAGCGGCGCACGATCGCCAGCGCCGACGGACTCTCCGGAAGCACGATCGCCTGCCCGGAGCGCGCCTCTGCGAGCGCCGTGTCGAGGCGCAATTCCTGTGCACGGTCCCGCCATAGCTCCTGCAGCTGAGCCCGCACCGGCTCCGCCTTCTGCTTGCGCGTTGCCAGCGTCGCCGCCTGCATCGCCGCTCCGCTGCGATCCCAGCCCCTCTCGTCCACATAGGCCAGGATCTCGTGCCTGCGCGTCGAGAACGCTTCCCGCACCTCCCGGCCGTAGCCCGCAAGCTCGAAGCTCGGCAGCCGGCCCACCATCGCCGGCTCGATCGAATAGCCCCTCTCCATCAGCTGCCGTGCCAGCCGGTCGCGGTAATACGCCCCGATCAGTCTCGCATTGCGGTGCAGAAGGGTCGGCTCCACGCTCTTCCACCGCCCCTCCTCGTCCCGGGTCATGTTGGCGATCACCGCGTGAGTGTGGAGCTGCGGATCGAGGTTGCGGCTCGCGATGTGGCGGAACAGCGCGGCCACCATCCAGGGCGCCTTCACCCGCGGGCGTTTGCCGGTGGCGGGGTCCCAGCCCCGGGTCTCCAGCAGCGTTGCCTCGATCCAGTCGAGCGTCTCGCGCACCGCCGCACTGTGCGCGCGAATGACCGCCCCGTCGCCGTGCGGGTGCTCCTCCGTCGGCAGAAGCGCCGCCAGCGACACCGACTTCGGCGCCGAGAACGTGATGTCGAAGCCCGGACGGTGCTCGTGCTGTCCGTCACGCAGGCGCCCGAGCCGAGTCCCTGTTCCGATCACGTGGCCCTGAAGAAGCTTCTCGAAGGCGCCGGCCGCGACCGGCTTGCCGGGGTGCAGTCCCAGGGCAACCGCACCCGCCCCGTGCCAGGTACTCGCATTCCGGTGCTCGGCCCGCTTGGCCCGAAGGTCCGCCGCGTCCTCGCCATCCCGGAGATAGTAGCCGCCGTCCTGGCGGAAATACTCCGACGTGGCAGACGAAGAGGTCAGGTTGCGGACCGTCGCGACCATGACGCAAGATCATAGCGGCCCGTGGAATAAATCGCGGCCAAATCCGATCGTGCATTGGAGTGGCTCCTGAACGCGAATTCATGCGCGAGACGGTAGCTCTACGATTAGCAACAAGGTGGCTGAATGAAGCGAGATGCGTGAGGCGTGGGGCAAACTGGACGGCGAGAAAACTCATCCGCTCGCGCATCACTGCATGGATGTCGCGGCGGTCTTTGTGCGGATGATCGAACTGCCGGTCGTTCGCGACCGGTTGGACAAGGCAGCCAGATTGCCGCTGGACGACGTGCAACGACACCGGCTGTCGGCGTTGGTGTTCCTGCACGACATCGGGAAGTTGCATCCGGGATTTCAGGCCAAGGGCTGGCCAAACAGGGCATGGTCCGGGCCGGTGCGTGGTCACCTGAAGGAAAGCTGGGCGTTCTTGACGCTCGCCCTCAAGTGGCCGGAGCATCCATTCAATGGGACGATGCACCGGATAATGACATGGGGTGAGGCGGTCGGCCCTCTCCTGGCTGCAGCGGTCGCGCACCATGGCCGACCCGTGTCGCCGCCGGCCGGCCCGACGCTCAGGGACTGGGATGGGCGATCATTGCTGCACTACGATTGGCGAGCGGAGGCACGGACGATAGCCGACGCGTTTACCCGGTGGTTTGCCGAAGCCTTCGATACGGCCGCGGAGCCGCTGCCGGATACTCCCCGGTTCCACCATGCGGTCGCCGGACTCGCCGCCCTTGCCGACTGGATCGGATCGGACCAGCGGTTCTTCGAGTTCAAGGCGCCATTCGATCCCTGCTACGACGTCACCGCGCATCGCCGGGCGGCACAGGCGCTAAGTGCGGTTGGCCTGGATGTTCGCAAGCTTGCCGAAGAGTCTGCGCCCGATTTCACGAAGATGACGGGTTTCGCAGCGCCGAGGCCCGCGCAGGACGTAGTGGGTGCGGTGGGGGCTGAGGCCCGACTGGTCATTATCGAAGCCGAGACCGGATCGGGCAAGACCGAAGCTGCGCTGTGGCGGTTTGCTCAACTCTTTGCGGCAGGCAAGGTTTCCGGTCTCTATTTCGCTGTGCCCACGCGCGCGGCGGCGCGCCAGCTGCACCGGCGCGTCGTCGAGGCGATGCAGCGCACTTTCGGCGAGGACGCGCCGGACCCAGTACTGGCCATCCCCGGCATGTTGCGGGCGGGCGAGTTCGACGGCTATCGCCTGCCCGGATGGGAGGTGCGATGGGACGACGACAGGGATACGGCTGCCCAGCGCTGGGCGGCCGAACACGCGACCCGATTCCTCGCCGCGACGATTGCCGTGGGCACGGTGGACCAAGCCATGCTCGCGGGCCTTCGGGTCAAGCACGCGCATCTGCGGGGCAGCGCGCTCAGTCGCAGCATTCTGGTGATCGATGAGGTTCATGCCTCCGATGCCTACATGACAGAAGTTCTGAAGCGGCTTCTCGATGGACATCTCGCGATTGGCGGATACGCGATGCTGATGTCCGCCACACTCGGCGCGCGAGCGCGAGTCCGCTGGACCGGCGAGGCCTTGCCAGATTCTACGACCGCTCATGCGGCGCCCTATCCAGCGGTGTGGGTGAGGGGAGAACTCGGACCACGTGCCGCCGGCGAAATGGAGCGCTCAAAGACAGTGCACTTGGAGACCGTGTCTACGATGGACCCGGTGGCGGCGGCGGCGCGGTCGATCTCAGCGGCGAAGCACGGCGCTCGGGTCCTGGTAATCCGCAACACGGTGGCGGCGGCGGTGGCGACGTGGCGTGCGATTCTGGAGGCCGAAGCGGAGACCCTGCTCATGCAGGTCGAAGGGCACTCGGCGCTGCATCACGGGCGGTTCGCCGCAGAGGACCGCTTCCTCCTGGATCAAGCCGTGGAGGCGGCGCTGAAGCCGGAACAGGACCGGGAATGCAAAGGCTGCATCGTCATCGGCACGCAGACGCTGGAGCAGTCGCTCGATATCGACGCCGATTTCCTCGTCACGGACTTGTGCCCGATGGATGTGCTGCTGCAACGAATCGGTCGGCTTCACCGGCATGACATTTGCCGGCGACCGTCTGATTTCGATAGTGCCCGCATTGCGGTGCTGTTACCGGAGGATGGGCTGGACCCACTCGCGAAACCGGCGTTCAAGAACGGACTTGGCGCGTGGGAGACGCCGGAGGGTATCAACGGAATCTATCGCGATCTCGCGGGGCTCGAGCTGACTTGGCGAGCAATCGCAAAGAATCGGGAATGGCGGATACCGCAGATGAACCGTGCGCTGGTCGAGGGTGCTACCCATCCCGAGCACATCGCCGCGCTGATCGAAGAGAAAGGCCACGATTGGAAGCGTTACGAGAGAAAGGTCGGCGGCGCGGCGTTGGCCGAAGGCATGATCGCCGGCCTCAACTCCCTGGACCGCGAGGAGAGATTTGAAGACGCGATCTTTCCTGATTCGGACGAGCGGATCGTTACACGGCTCGGTGAGGAGGGAGTCGTGCTGAGGCTCGATCCGCCGGCCGTCGGCCCCTTCGGTCGCCAGATAGAGCGGATCACCCTGCCGGCACGCTGGTCCCGCGGTATCGGCATGAACGAGCCCGTAAAGGCAAGCGCCAATGGGGAAGGCCTGGTCCTGTCGGTCGGAGAGCGGCGGTTTCGCTATTCCCGCGAGGGGTTGCACCGGGTCGCAGACGACCCGTAGGACCTACTGTCCCCGCCCAAGGACAGTGTTTCTTGTTTGTTCCGAAAGCGTTGGTTCTGAGCCGTGTGCGCTGTCGGGAATCCCTTGATGAGCAAGGGCTCCAGGTGATCTGAGATTTTTCTTACCCCAGCGAGGTCGCAGATTTCTGCGGCTCTCGGGTCGGCGAAGAGGGCGATCCGGCGATTTCCACCCCATGG
>JAJDVB010000166.1 GCA_022826345.1 Alphaproteobacteria bacterium | reverse complement strand
CGATACATGGCGCCCGAGGCACGGCTCGCACACGAGCCGCACCGGGACGCTGACCTCCGCCGCCATCGATGCCCGCGACTTCCGCAGAGCCCGCAAGGACCGCGAGACCCGCGCGCACCTGCCCGAGGGCACCCTGGTCGCCGTCACCGGCGGCAAGACCGTCGCCGATGCCGACGCGGTCTGGAGCACGCTCGACCGCGCCCGCGAGAAGTACGGCGACATGGTGCTGGTCCACGGTGGCGGCCCCGGCGTCGAGAAGATCGCCGCGAGCTGGGCCGAGGCCAGAGGCGTCAACCAGGTCGTCTGCCGTCCCGACTGGAGCGCCCACGGCAAGGCCGCACCGTTCCGCCGCAACGACGAGCTGCTCAACCTGCTGCCCAAGGGCGTCATCGCGTTCCCCGGCAGCGGGATCACCGGCAACCTGGTCGACAAGGCGAAGCGCCTCGGCATTCCCGTGATGGTCGTTATGCCGAGCTGATCGGCGCCCGCGACAGAAACAGCGGTCGGTGCCTCACGGCACCGGCCGCTTTCTGCGTTTTCACGACGGGCGTCAGGAGCGTCGGCCTGTGCGCCAGCACATCGGCATGCACACCAGAAAACCGAGTGCCTGCGCTCAGGCCGGCGTCGCCGCGCTTCGCGCAGGCGCCGTCCGCGCTCTGTGCGCCGTCTGATCTTCTCTCGAGCAACTCCGCCGCCATGCGTCTGGCTCGACGCTACGCGCCATCGCCGGACGCTCGCCTCGCAGCGGCGCGCGCATGGACTGCGCGCGCTCCCGCTGTGCCGGTGACGATGATCGCAGCGATGAAGATGATGATGGTGCACCGGCGAGTGTGGCCGCCGACATCGTTCCGCAAATCACCTTCGACCCATGGACTGCATCTCCCGTGCGCGTGCTCGGCGTCAGCGCCGTCGCCGATGGCGACGAGCGCCTCGACGCCTCGCCCGACATCGGCGCCGCCGCGCCCGAACGGCCAAGCGTCGTCAAGCCCCGCACTGCTGACGATCAAGGCGATCGGCACGCTGCGCCGATCGTGATCGCCAGCCTATGCACGTCTTCCCGGTTGCCCTCCGGCCACCAGCGCCGGATCGTTGCGGTCGCGTGTCCACCCTCCGCGAAAGCCGACCCTCGGCCCAGCCGCATGCCGCCGTCGCCGAGTGCTGCACCGGTGCGAGTGTCGCTGCGAGCGCTCCCGCTGCCGAAGATGACCATGACCATGACGATCGCAACGGCGCATCGCCGAGTGCGACCGCTACCGCCGTGCCGAACTTCACCTCCGGGAGACGAACTGCGGGACCCCTGTGCACCCTCCCCGTCAGTGCCGCCGCCGATGGCGACGAGCGCCGCGACACCCTGCCCGACGGCGATGCAGCCGTCACTGCATGACCCGGCGCCACCCAGCCCGACACCGTCGACGACAGGCGCGACGAGCTCGCTGCGCCGACAGCGATCGCAAGCGGCTTCACCTCGTCCCGCTTGCCGTTCCACCGACCGTTTCCTCGTCGGGAGTGCTTCCTATGCTCTTGCAACTCGAAGCCGCGCAACGACCTGCAACACCGCTCCACCGGATGCGTCGCGAGCGCTCACGCGAAGGCATCGATCAACCCGATCGTTTGTCCTGCAACGAGTTGGGGCCCTGACCGTTTCTATATCGAACTTGTGTCCCCCTCGACGCTTACGCGCTTCTGTTCTCACACCTGACGCAGCAGGCTGCCAGACTACGACAACACTACGCTCAGGCACGCGCAGGCTACAGTCTGCTACGATACTTCGTAGAAGAGCGTAGCTCAGAGGAGCCGGAATAACTGCGTCGCATTTTGCGTCGCTCCAAGCTACATAAGAATTGTTCGCAATGACACAACGACTTGAGCGTCACGTTCGATAGAGCGTCGGGCATAGTGCTCCGATGGCCATGGCCCTGTTCCCATACCCGCATCCCGTTCTGCACCCGCATTCGGATCAGGGCCAACTTCTGCACATTGCGTTGGGGAGCGCGTAATCGAGTCAAAATCGACGACAATGTTTCCGTCAGAGGCCCTCCAATCGTCCAACAAACAACCCCGTTTCAGCTTCAAAGTTCCGCCAAACTCCGGTCCCGGCGTCGCGCCGAGCACGATTCGCCGTCGCGAATGCGCGCCGCTTCACGGAAAATGGTGCGCGCGTCGACTCTACAGAGGGGACCGGAACCATGTCCGGGACGATCAGCAAGCATATCCGCATCGACGAAGAGCTCTGGAAGCGCCTCGAAACGACCGCCGGAGAAGAGGGCATGACCGCCAACCGCCTCCTCGCCGAGCTCGCGGAGCGGTGGCTGGAGACGAGGGAGTGGCCGCAATCCGAGGTGCAGGTCCGCGTCGCGCGCGCCTCGCTGTTCGCCGCACAGGCCATTGCGCTCGATATGATCGCCGCAGGTCGCAAGACCGAGGTCGACCAAATCCTCGAACACGTCGCCACCATCGTTCCCGGCGTCACTCCCGAACCATTGGCGGAGGGAGAGGCGGTCTCGCAGGAGCATGATTCAAGCCGGCAAGACTCGTGAACCTCGCGCGCCGTCAGCCGCCGACGGCGGGCGCGGTGCTGCCTGGGCTGGCCTGCGGAGTCATGAATTCCGTCGTCGGCCCGCTCGACTTTCCCAAAGTCTCGCTTCACATGGTAGAGGGTCCGAACTCCGGCGCACTTGAATGGTGCTCGGGAACCGTGGACGGCATCAAGAATTTCGCGCTGCTTGTCCCGGCTGTGGCACCAAGGGCCACCTGCTGGCAATGCTTGTCATGCCTGTGCTGCCGGACGGGCAGCCCTTTCCCTGTCGTTGAGAGAGTTGGGCACGTTCTCGCTTGCTCAGCGCCTCAACGGGGCCCGTGCTCAGTCGCGGGACGCGATCCAAAGCTCTGCGGCCGTTTTGTCACTGGCGAGGTTTCAGATGCCGACGTTATCAACGTCATCTTCAGCCGCATCGATACAGAACGGTGGATCGAGGCGATCCGAACGGTTAAATCGAGGCATTCCAACCCTTTGAACCGGACCAGATTCGATATGGCACTCGGCGCGAACCGTGTCCGACCATAGTACCTGATTGGTCATAGACGATCAATTCATGGACGTTACGCTGGATTGGAAGGGGGTTTACAAAGAAAGGTTTGCAAGAGGATTGCCCGCCCGATCCTGACTATTCCTCATTGAGGGAGGCAATCGCTTCATAGAGAGAGCGAAGCTCATCAGGGTAGGTATTGAACCACTCGGCGCCAGATGCAGTTGAAATGTGCCGTCCACGCATTTTCAGGTGATTGTGCATCAGGCTTTCCCACATGGACGCGTCGTCAACCTTGAGAACGAAGCCCAGCACAGGCATTTCGGGTGCCATGCCACCTGATTCCCGCAGCCGATTTTCCGCATTGCGTACAGTCTTCCCTACCTTGATCGGGAAGCGGTTCTCACCTTTCATCTCGGCCAGCTTCCGATAAGCGGGGAAATACCAGCCATAGATCGTTTCCTGCCCGTCGCCAATCTTGATTTCTGCACCTGCAACTGCCGCGGATTCAGCCTCCGCCTCCGCAACAGGTTCCGGCGCACCAACCGCCCGCTTGTAAATGTCCTCCGCCACGAGCACCAATTGGCCTTTGTCGACCAACGGCTTTATCGCTTTACGGAGTTGATCACGCGGGCGACTCACATTGGAGGGCTGCCCACCCTGGTCTTCATGGCGATCGTTCACCGCATTGAGCAGATCGTCGACGAGCCACTCCTTACCGTCATCGAGAATGCTGCTGACATAGGACCGTATCAGGTCAGCGGTCAGCTTGGCACCTGTGATCGCCATCGGCTCCCCCCAGCAGAGGTTCGTTGTGAACAACGAGCCATCGTGGAGCAGTCTGACGCCCGATGACAACCTTTCTTTGTAAACCCCATTGGAAGCCTTGCGTAAAAGCCTGTGTGCAGATCGGCCACCTGGCGCTCCAATGCGCGCACGGCGGGAGGCATGGGATCATTCGCTGGAGTTGGCACGAGGGGCTTAAGGAGCTCTTGGACTCTGTCGATCAGGTGAAGACCGGTGAACAAGATCATGACATGCGGATACGAAAAGAGACCGAAGCGCACCGCATTCGCCAGCCGGTGTTTCATTTGAGCGCCATTGCCAATCTGTTCTGGGTCAAAACCTCCTCCGATGAGTGCGGGAAGTGGGTCCGGGTTATGAGCACCTTCGGCGTTGGCGACCAGCTTGAGCACGTCGCCGATAGTGTAGGTAACTGAATTGACTTGAAGCGCTTTCAGCTCCAACCACGCCTCCACGTCTATTGGCTGCACGGAGAAGTCGAATGGCGAATGTATGGCGCAGGCCTCGTCGCCCAAGAAAACGACGCCGTATAAGCGACCGAGTTCACTCTGGAACTCTCTCTCAGGGATTGTAAGTTTCTCTTGACGACCGTCTTCGAACGACAACTCTCCCTCTATCAGTGGGGCTTTCCAGGTCAGTGTGACCTTGCGATAGCGCCCCTTCTCTCCCCCAAGCGGATGCATGGTTGGGTTGCCAACTGCTCGCCGCAATGACGCTCCCTCCCCATCTAGACACAGCTTGCGGATGGACACAGACATCTGACGAATGGCCGATAGAGCGTTGTCCCAGAATCTCTCCTGTGCCTTGGGGCCCGGCTTCGAAGCAAGTTCTGTCATCGCTCGGAAGCCCATGGCAATCTCGGTGATGCAATGGACCAAGGCGTCCGCATTTGTTGGGTGGGTCGGGTCTTCAAGGTGCCAGGGCTGGATAGGCGTCGCAAGCCGTCGCGCATAGTGTCTACTCGCGGCTGCGGCTGCGTCGGTTGGCTGGCTACACATCGAGTATGTCCTCGCGCTGGATGTTCTTTCCCATGGAGGTGGAGCATAGTTCAGCGAGTGCAGGCGTCATGTCACATGCCATCCCGCCCGGAAGCATGCGGCGTATCGCGACCCGCTAAAGATTTCCTGTGTGGACTGTACCCGCCATCCTTGGCAACTCGCAATGCGCCGGGAAGGTCCGACAGCGTCTGGTGCGGTCTAGCGCATTACTCGCCAACAAATCGTCGACGAAGCGGGCGAGCTCGTGCGTAAAGGCGGCGTTTCGGACATGGATTTTGCCGGCGTGGTCGGACTCCCGGCTCGGCGATGGCGAGCCTAATCTAGGATGATAACTCATGCCACTTCCGGCACTGTGCAGTCGTGCATTCTCGCGGCGACTAGAGTGCGGGGCGGTGGAGGGCGAGCAGTGCGGCTTCTTTCTCGCCGTAGACGTGTCCGGTCGGTCCGTCAACTCACAACCCGAGGTCCATGCCCTTGCCGCGCTCGCGCACCGGTGCCTCGGGCGGCTTCGATGGCGATGCGGAACCGCCGCACTCGTTTCCGAGCAGGTCCCCCGCGTGCAGGGCGCCGGTCGTCTCCAGCCCCGCCACTTCGCGCTCGGCATCAGCGATGCTCACCCGTCCGGGCGCGGCGCCAAGTGCTGCGGCGAGGAGGTCGGCGCGGGCGAACACCGCCTCGCTCAGACAGATGTGCCACCGCCCAGCGGCACCGTCAGAAGCGCACACGACGCGGCTCGTCCTGCCTCAGCCATGAGAAGTCTTGCTCGGCGAGCCATGCTCCGCCAAAAAGGGCGACGACTCTGGGAGAATGACGAGCTATGAGCAACGGCGACCTGAACTGGATCGCGAACTACATCTGGGGCATCGCCGACGACGTGCTGCGCGACCTCTACGTGCGCGGCAAGTATCGCGACGTGATCCTGCCGATGACCGTGCTGCGCCGGCTGGATGCCGTGCTGGAGGACGGCAAGCAAGCCGTCCTCGACATGAAGGCCAAGCTGGATGCGGCCGGCGTGGTGGAGCAGGACGCGGCGTTGCGCCAAGCAGCGGGCCAGGCCTTCTACAACGCCTCGCAGTTCACCCTGCGCGACCTCCGCGCCCGCGCCAACCGACAACAGCTCGAAGCCGACTTCCGGGCCTGGCTCGATGGCTTCTCACCCAACGTGCAGGACATCCTGGACAGCTTCGAGTTCCGCAATCAGATCCCGCGCCTCTCCAAGGCCGACGCGCTCGGAACGCTGATCGAGAAGCTCACGTCGCCCGACATCAACCTGAGCCCCGACCCGGTTCTCAGCACCGACGGCAGCGTGCGCCATCCCGGCCTCGACAATCACGGCATGGGCACGATCTTCGAGGAGCTGGTGCGCCGCTTCAACGAAGAGAACAACGAGGAGGCAGGCGAGCACTGGACTCCGCGCGACGCCGTGCGGCTGATGGCGAAGCTCGTATTCCTGCCCGTCGCCGACGCGATCCAGTCCGGCACCTACCTGCTCTACGACGGCGCCTGCGGCACTGGCGGCATGCTGACCGTGGCCGAGGAGACCCTGCAGGAACTCGCCGCCGAGCGCGGCAAGCAGGTCTCCACCCACCTCTTCGGCCAGGAGATCAACGCCGAGACCTACGCCATCTGCAAGGCCGACCTCTTGCTCAAAGGCGAGGGCGAGGCCGCCGACAACATCGTGGGCGGGCCGGAGCATTCAACGCTCGCCAACGACGCCTTCCCGTCCCGCGAGTTCGACTTCATGCTCTCCAACCCGCCCTACGGCAAGAGCTGGAAGACGGACCTGGAGCGCATGGGCGGCAAGAAGGACATGCGCGATCCCCGCTTCGTGATCGAGCATGGCGATGACGCGGAATACTCCCTGGTCACGCGCTCCAGCGATGGCCAGATGCTCTTCCTCGCCAACAAGCTGTCGAAGATGAAGCAACACACTGCGCTCGGCAGCCGCATCGCCGAGGTGCACAACGGCAGCTCCCTCTTCACCGGCGACGCCGGCCAGGGCGAGAGCAACATCCGCCGCTGGATCATCGAGAACGACTGGCTGGAGGCGATCGTCGCCCTGCCGCTCAACATGTTCTACAACACCGGCATCGCCACCTACGTGTGGGTGCTGAGCAACCGCAAGCCCGCGCACCGCGAGGGCAAGGTGCAGCTGATTGACGGCACCAGCTGGCACCGACCGCTCCGCAAAAACCTCGGCAAGAAGAACTGCGAGCTCGGCGAGGACGACATCGCCCGCATCTGCGACACCTTCCTCGCCTTCGAGGAGAGTGAGCAGAGTAAGATCTTCGACAACGCCGCCTTCGGCTACTGGAAGGTGACGGTGGAGCGGCCCTTACGCATCGAGGAGGCGGAGCCGGACCGCGCCTACAAGGCGGGCGAGATCAAGCTGTTCAAGGAGTACGGCACGCGCAGCGAGGACGCGCCGGCCGTCATCCGGCGCATCCACAAGCGCGGCACCGAGGCCGACCCGCTGCGCGGCCTGTTCCCGGCCGCAGTTGGAAGCCGGGACGCCGTGGTGGAGTACGAGCCGGACACCGACTTGCGCGACACCGAGCAGATACCCCTGCAGGAGGACGGTGGGATCGATGCCTTCCTCCGCCGCGAGGTCCTGCCCTACTCAGCCGACGCCTGGTACCAGCCCGACAGGGTGAAGAGCGGCTACGAGATCAGCTTCAACCGCTACTTCTACAAGCCCCAGCCCATGCGCACACTGGAGGAGATTCGCGCCGACATCCTGGCGCTGGAGCAGGAGACCGCAGGTCTTCTGGATGACGTTCTGATCGGGAGAAACTGAGCTTGGCCACGCAACGTTATTCCGTCACGCCGCACCCCATTGACACGCTGCTCACTTGGGTGAAGTCCGGGGAGATCGCCATCCCGGAGATTCAGCGCCCCTTCGTCTGGGACTCGACGAAGGTCCGTAACCTCCTCGACTCCCTCTATCAGGGCTATCCGGTGGGCTATCTCATCGCCTGGCGCAATCCAACGGTGCGGCTCAAGGACGGCTCCAAGTCTTCGGGAAAGCGCATCCTCATCGACGGACAGCAGAGAGTGACGGCACTCATGGCTGCGCTGCTCGGGCGGGAAGTTCTGACCAAGGACTACGACACTGTTGCCATCCGCATCGCGTTCCACCCAGTCGAGGAGCGGTTTGAGGTGTCGAACCCCGCCATCCGCAAGGACGCGGCGTGGATTCCCGATATCGCAACTGTGTTCGATCCCGACGCCAGTCTGACCGAACTGACCGACGACTACGCGGAGCGCAATCCAGAGGCCGATCGCAAGCAGGTATCCAGAATTCTTGAGCGCGTCCGCAAGATCACAAACAACCATGTCGGCGTAATCGATCTTGCCGAAGACCTCGACATCGAGACGGTGACCGAGATCTTCATCCGCGTGAACTCCGCCGGCGCGTCGCTCAGCCAGGCCGACTTTGCAATGTCAAAGATCGCAGTCAACGAGACCCACGGCGGCAACATGTTGCGGAAGGCGATCGACTACTTCTGCCACCTCGCCGTCGCGCCCGAGTTCTTCCCCCGCATCGAGAAGTTCGACAGAGAATTCGCCGCCTCCGAATTCCTGCAGAAGATGCAGTGGTTGAAGGACGTGAACGACGATCTCTACGACCCCACCTATACGGACATGCTGCGGGTCGCGTTCACGTCCGAGTTTCGGCGCGGCAAGCTGCAGGACCTTGTCGCGCTCCTCTCCGGCCGCAACTTCGAGACCCGGCAATACGAGGATGAAATTGCCGAAGATGCGTTCGCCCGGCTGAAGATCGGCATCTTCAACTTCATGAACAAGACTCATTTCGACCGACTGACGATGATCATTCGCTCGGCGGGCTTCGTCACGTCGAAGCTGATCGGCAGCCAAAACGCCATCAACTTTGCCTATATCCTGTACCTACGTGGGCGGGCCGAGGGGATGCCGGCCGCCGATATCGAGCGCCTTGTCCGGCGCTGGTACGTCATGTCGCTGTTGCTTAGACGATACTCGGGCTCTCCAGAGACAGTCTTCGACTTCGACATTCGGCAGATCGATTCAAGAGGCCTCACCAGGTATTGCGAGGCCGTAATCGAGAACGAGTTGCCGGAGAGCTATTGGACGACGCTGCTGCCGCAGGAGCTCGCCACCTCATCGACAACGAGCCCCTACTTCCTCGTCTATCAGGCGGCGCAGGTGAAGCTGGGCGATCTCGGCTTCCTGTCACGCGACATCAGCGTGCACGACCTCTTGCTGAACCGCAGCGACGTGCATCACGTCTATCCCCGCAGCCACCTCAAGGGGAAGGGACTCTCCCGCAGCCGCTACAACCAGATTGCGAACTTCGTACTGGCGCAGAGTGAGATCAACATCGCCATCGGTGGCAAGCCTCCCGAGGTCTATTTCGGCGAGCTGGCTGGGCAGTGTGATGGCGGCGAGAAGAAGTACGGCGGCATCATCAAGATTGACCAGATGCGCGCCAACTTGCACCAGAGTTGCGTGCCGGACACCTTGTTGGACGGCGACATTCCCAACTACGACGAGTTCCTGGAGCAGCGGCGCGTGTTGATGGCTCAGAAGATCAAGACCTACTTCGAAGGCCTCTGAGGTGCTCGCGCTCAGACCCTATCCTTCGTATCGGGAAAGCGGCATCCCATGGCTTGGCGAGGTGCCAGCGCATTGGGAGGTGCGGCGGCTGAAACAGATTTGTCGGATGGATTATGGCGACTCTCTTGTCGCTGAGGTGCGTCGTGAAGGAAGTGTTCCGGTCTTCGGCTCCAATGGATGTGTGGGCTTTCATGACGTTGCCAATACCAATGCGCCATGCGTAATCGTCGGCCGAAAGGGTTCATTCGGCAAAGTGCACCACTCGCAGGTCCCCGCGTTCGCTATTGACACGACGTTCTTCATCGACAGCCGTGCTACGTCGGCTCACATTCGCTGGCTGTTCTACCTGCTTGTTTGGCTGCGGCTGGATGAGGTGACCAAGGACTCGGCGGTACCGGGGCTTGATCGTGACGAAGCTTACCAGCGACTGGGACCTGTTCCCCCTCTACCCGAACAAGCCGCTGTCGTCCGCTTTCTCGACCGTGCCGACCGTCGCATCCGGCGCTACATTCGCGCCAAGGAGAAGCTGATCGCGCTGCTGGAGGAGCAGAAGCAGGCCATCATCCACCAGGCCGTCACGGGCCGGATCGACGTCCGCACGGGGCGGCCTTACCCGGTCTACAAGCCCTCCGGAGTCGAGTGGCTTGGAGACGTGCCGGAGGCATGGCAGGTTTTGCCGCTACAGCGGATCACTCTTGATCGATGCGACGGTCCCTTTGGTTCCGGTCTGAAGTCGTCGCACTACACCGATCTCGGAATACGAGTGATCCGACTTCAGAATATTGGACATGGAGAATTTGATAATTCTGATGCGGCGTATATTTCTGCCGAACATTACGGCACACTTGGTGATCATTCGGTTGAAGTGGGAGACATTCTGATAGCCGGGTTGGGTGACCCGCGCCACCCAGCGGGAAGGTCTTGTGTCGCACCTACAAGCATTGTTCCAGCTATGGTAAAGGCGGATTGCTTTCGATTTCGTCTCAATCGCGATCTGGCGGATCCGAAGTTTATTTCTCTACAGCTTACGTCCACCGCGACTGCGGTGTCTGCCCTTCTCTCGACTGGGGCGACACGTCAACGGATTAATCTTCGGAACACATCCGCGAGGTACATTAGCATTCCTTTGCTACATGAGCAGCTTCTGATCGTTGATTACGTCAGGGCGAGAACGTCCCGCATATTGGCAGCAGCGAAGGCTACGGAGAAGGTAATCGACCTTCTCCGCGAATACCGCACCCGCCTGATCGCCGATATCGTAACCGGCAAGGTGGACGTGCGCGAGGCGGCGGCGGCTCTGCCCGAAGAGCCTGACGATCCGCGCGCGGAGGAAAGCGACTGCACCGTGACGGAAGGAAGGGACGAAGTCGATACCGGCCATCACCGACGGACAGAATTCCCGGCGGCACGGGAGGAGATGATCGCATGACCGACTGGAAGACATGCTCGGCAGTGGAACGCAACCCCCGCAGGATCAGCGGAGCCTGGGCCTTCGCCGGAACGAGGGTGCCGGTATACGCGCTCTTCGAGAACCTCGCCACCGGCGCCACGGTCGACGAATTCGTCGAGTGGTTCCCCGGCGTGGACAAGCGGCAGGTTCTCGCGGTGCTCGATCACGAGGCTAGCTCGCTCAGAGCGGAAGCGGCTCCTTGAAGCTGCTGTTCGATCAGGGAACGCCCGCGCCGCTGCGGAACCTCCTCCCGGAGCACTCCGTGGTCACGCTGGCGGAAAGGGGCTGGTCGGACAAGGACAACGGCGAGTTGCTCGACCTCGCGGAAATGGAGGGATACGAGGTTCTCGTGACGACCGATCAGAACCTTCGCCACCAGCAGAACCTGGAGGGCCGGCAACTCGGCGTCGTCGTGTTGCTGGCCACGGCCTGGTCGGAGGTTCGTCTCCGCGCGAGCGAAATCGGCCAGGCGATCGCGGCGGCCCGCCCCGGCGAGATCGTCGAGGTGCCGATAAGGGTCGACTGACGTGGTAACCGACACCACCGAGCAGGGCCTCGAACGCCTGATCTGCACGGCGCTGGCCGGTCATCCCTGCGATCCGCCGGCGGGCGAAGCGGCCGTGCCGACTTCGGGCCATGGCGGCGTGGGCTGGAGCGGTGGCAGCCACCGGGATTACGACCGCGAATACTGTATCGATTTCGTCCAGCTTGCCGCCTTCCTGCGCGCCAACCAGCCGGAGACCGCCGAGGCGCTGGCGCTGGACGAGGACGGGCCGACCCGGCGAAAGTTCCTGGCGCGGCTTCAGGGCGAGATTTCGAAGCGGGGCATCATCGAAGTGCTCCGCCACGGCATCAGGCACGGCGCGCACGACCTTGATCTGTTCTACGGCGCACCGTCGCCGGGCAACGAACAGGCACGTGAACGCTTTGCACGGAACCGCTTCACCGTCACCCGGCAGCTTCGCTACAGCCGCGACGAGACCCAGCGTGCGCTGGACATCGCGCTCTTCGTCAACGGCCTGCCTGTCGTCACCTTCGAGCTCAAGAACAACCTCACCAAACAGACCGTCGACGACGCCGTCGAGCAATACAGGAGAGACCGCACCCCGCGCGAAAGGCTTTTCGAGCACGGCCGCTGCATCGCGCATTTCGCGGTGGACGAGAGTGAGGCGCGTTTCTGCACCCATCTCAAGGGCAAGGCGTCATCTTTCCTGCCTTTCAACCGCGGCTGGAACGACGGTGCCGGCAATCCTCCCAATCCGGGCGGTATCAAGACCGACTATCTGTGGCGCGAGGTGCTGACCCGGGAGAGCCTGACCGACATCATTGAGAACTACGCCCAGCTCGTGGAACGGCCGGACGAAAAGGCGGGCCGCAGGAGACGGACGCAGATCTGGCCCCGATACCATCAGCTCGACGTGGTGCGCCGGCTGCTGGAGGACGCCGGAGAGTATGGCGCGGGCCGACGCTACCTGATCCAGCACTCGGCCGGCAGCGGCAAGAGCAACTCCATCGCATGGCTGGCTCACCAGCTGATCGGGCTCGAGAAGGACAACGTTTCGGTCTTCGATTCCATCATCGTAGTCACCGACCGGCGCGTCCTCGACCGCCAGATCGACGACACGATCAGGCAATATGCCCAGGTCGCGGCGACGGTGGGCCACGCTGACCGTTCGGGCGACCTGCGCCGCTTCATCGAGACGGGCAGGAAGATCGTCATCTCGACAGTGCAGAAATTCCCCTTCATCCTCGACGAGATCGGCAACGAGCAGCGCGGGCGACGCTTCGCCATCGTCATC
Source organism: Alphaproteobacteria bacterium (assembly GCA_022826345.1). The sequence continues at coordinate 62,190 of JAJDVB010000166.1, read as the reverse complement.
GACGAGGCCCATTCGAGCCAGGGCGGGCGCACCAGCGCGGCGATGGCGCAGGCGCTCTCCGAAGCGGGCGCGGAAGGTGAGGACGAGACCTTCGAGGATCGGATCAACCGCCTGATGGAGTCGCGCAAGCTGCTCCCGAACGCGAGCTATTTCGCGTTCACCGCCACGCCCAAGAACAAGACCCTGGAAATATTCGGCGAGCCCGAGCCGCAATCCGACGGCGCGGTCAGGCACCGCGCATTCCACGGCTACACGATGAAGCAGGCGATCCAGGAAGGCTTCATCCTGGACGTGCTGGCGCATTACACGCCGGTGACGAGCTACTACAAGCTCGCCAAGACGATCAAGGACGACCCGGAATACGACGCGGGCAAGGCGCGGAAGAAGCTGCAGCGCTTCGTCGAGGGCCACGACCACGCGATCCGCCTCAAGGCCGAGATCATGGTGGACCACTTCCACGAGCAGGTGCTCTCGCGAAACAGGATCGGCGGTGAGGCGCGGGCGATGGTGGTCATCAACGGGGTCGACCGCGCGATTCAGTATTTCCATGTCATCCGGGACTACCTGAAGGAACGCAAGAGCCGGCATCGGGCGATCGTGGCTTTCTCGGGCGATCGCGAGTTCGGCGGCGCGACGGTGAGTGAGGCGTCGCTGAACGGTTTTCCGTCCAACCGGATCGCCGACAGGATCCGGGAGGATCCGTACCGCTTCCTTATCTGCGCGGATAAATTCCAGACCGGCTACGACGAGCCGCTACTGCATACGATGTACGTGGACAAGACCCTGTCCGGCGTTCAGGCCGTGCAGACGCTCTCGCGTCTCAACCGGTCGCATCCGAAGAAGCACGACGTGTTCGTGCTCGACTTCCTGAACGACGCCAGCACCGTCCGCGACGCGTTCGCGGGCTTCTACCGCGCGACGATCCTCTCCGACGAGACCGATCCCGACAAGCTGCACGACCTGCAGGCAGACCTGGACGGCGCACAGGTGTACGCGCCCGACCGGGTCGAGGAATTCGTCCGCCGCTATCTCGGCGGCGCCGAGCGCGACAGGCTCGATCCCATTCTCGACGAGTGCGTGGCAGTCTACATGCGCGATTTGGAAGAGGATGAGCAGGTCGCATTCAAGGGCAAGGCCAAGGGGTTCGTGCGGACTTACGCATTCCTCTCAAGCGTCCTGCCATGGACCGCCCCCGCATGGGAAATGCGTTCGATCTTCCTCAACTTCCTGATCCCCAGGCTGCCGTCACCCCGCGAGGACGACCTGTCCAAGGGAATTCTCGACGCGATCGACATGGACAGCTACCGCGTCGAGAAGAAAGCGGTGCGGAAGATCCTGCTGCCGGACGAGGATGCTGAGATCGAGCCGGTTCCGACCGCTGGCGGCGGCCACGCCCCGGACCCCGACATGGACCGGCTGTCAAACATCGTCAGGAACTTCAACGACCTCTTCGGCGGCATCGAGTGGGAGGACGCCGACCGCGTCGCGCAATTGGTCACCGAGACAATCCCCGCGCGTGTGGCCGCCGATACCGCCTTCAGGAACGCCCAGAGAAATTCCGACCGGGAAAACGCCCGCATCGAGCATGACCGGGCCCTGCGGCGGGTGATGACCGCGATGATGAAGGACGACAACCAGCTCTTCAAGCAGTTCATGGACAATGACGGCTTCCAGCGCTGGCTGACCGATACGGTGTTCGGGCTCGCCAGCGAACAGGCGGGCACGTCGTGATCCGGATGCGATGCCGCGGTCCGAGGCGACACGGCAGGTATCCTCAATGAACCGCCCATGGCGGCCCCCTTGAACCAGAGTGTGTCAACCGAAGTCGTCACTTTCTTCAACCGCTGCGATAGCTATTAGAGCACTTTCCGACCTTACGGGATCACAGCGGCCTGACTCCCACCTCCCCCTGTCCCCCTCCCCCGAAGGCGGAGAGGGCCGGGTGGGGGGTCTCGGGCGGTAGCGCGTGATGAATGGGCTCCTGCGGCAATCCGCCGTGATCGTGTCCGGTCGGAACGTGCTCTAGCTGGAGCCACCGTTGCCGCGCGTACCGTGAAACCCGCTGAGGGACGCCTTTCCTCGGCGGACCGAGTAATGCAGGCTAGAAACTGCCCGAGCGCATACGAACCAACTCATCCACCACGAGCTGCATTGGAAGATCGAAGAAGTCGAACAAGGCGTAAAGAGGTGCCATAAAGGGATGTATAATTTCTGGTAAGTTTGCGTCAACCGCCTGTGCTTCCACGTGCGTAACCAAAGAAATTGAGTGTTGCCGAGCGACCCGGCCATGCGGCAGGCTGCGACTCGGGTCGATGCTTATCAAACACCTTCCATCCAATCCTGAATACCGCGCCATGAATCTGATTGAAGTCGGCCCTTCAAACAGCTTGGCGGCTAAACTTTGTGCGTGGAGCATTGCTTCGCCGACGCGCCATACTGGAAGGCTGATATCGAATGCCGTAGCCGGTCCGATCCGGGTCCGGCCAAATGACTTCTCCTCCATCGTGTCTTCCTGATAGCCCCGAAGAAGGAGTGCCAATCCGTCGGGGTGTATGCGCCAGAAATCGGAATGCGCGGCGTCATGCTCTTTGAGCGAACGTCGAGGGTCATTGCCAAGCCAACATTCCACCGCGCCGTCGATCGGGTACGGCTCGATCCCCTCGCGCGTCGGGTACCAGAACGGCGGCCATCCAGTGTGCCTGACGGTACTGGCCTGCAATAGCGCGGGAACATCCGCCGGCCCAAATTGCCTGCGCTCGCCCCGGATTTCATATGCAATGCAATAGTGACCGTGGGGAAAGCGCGGCCCAACGGCTTCCGGCAGTCCCTGGACGAGCCCGTGCCATCTTTCGAATCCCGAAGCTATCCAATCCTCGAGGCGGTCAGTTTCGACAGGCTCGTCGACTTGGGGAACGACGCCCGTGATCAGATCACGGATCTGATCCAGCATTTCGTCACGTCGATTGTGGAGGCATCGAGCCAGTAGTCCATCCCATTCCAACGCTGTCTGAGGCGTTTCGCTACGTGGTCCCGGCTTTCGGATATAGATGGCGTCGCTCTGAACGACTTTGCCATTCGGTCCGGCCCTACAGGCGCGCACGGGTACACGGTGCCCACCCGGAACATGCACTATGGGAAAAAGAGCGCCTGCCTCGTCAGGAACGATATGGACCGAGCAGTGAAGCGGAGGGTCGCAATATTTCTGGACGATCCCGTTGATCATGTCCTGTCCATAGCCATCAAGGGTTGCAGGCCGTTTGGGTGCTTCGACAATACCCGCGTGTGTCTCCGTCAGTCCCAAGGCGATGAAGCCACCGCCGTGATTGGCGAGCGCAAGAACGGCCTTTGCCAGTGTAGCCTTGTCATGATTCGAACCCTTCAGGTCGAGCCAATTCTTGATTTCGAAGTCCAGATCCTCCCGTGGATTGACGAGCAGGTCGGCCAGTCGCTCGCGACTGATTTCGGTCACCATGTTGAAAGGATAACAGGGAGCGGCACGCATCTCACCATCTATCAAGAAGGGCTCGTTCCGGAATGCGCCGGACAGGTTGCTAGCTATTCTGAGCTAAGCCAGAGCCGCGTAATTTATGGAAAGCGATCCGGCCTCGAATCCTCGCAATTACGGGGTCGGCGCACCGCGACTCTCCATAACAGGTCGTTCACCATAATGACGGTATGGGAATGAGTGTCCGCTCGGCTCGCCTTCGTCGTGGCCACGCCGTGCTTGTGGTTTGGGTGGACTCGTACTTCAGAGAGAGCCTACCCCGAGCGAATATACGCAAATGCAGCGATGGCGCTTCGGCTATGATCCTTGCGGTCAACTCTGTGTAATCAGCAGGGCTATTCCGAGAAGTGCAAGCAGAACATGTAGACCGCACCACATCCAGTAAGCTCGCACGGGGCGGATCATAAAGTGCCGCTCTTTGTGTTGACGGCGGGCGTGGGATCGCAATTCGTTAATCGTGTGGCCGTCGATTTCGCTTCCATTGGATATCACGTCTCGGTATTTCGCGGATACCGTATGGTGGAGTCTGCTCCTCTCATAGTGCTTTAAGCTCATCATCAGCCCGTAGACGTTGAGGAGGATGAGGAACAACGAAGGCATCCATTGCTGTTCGGAAGTCGCGCCTGCCGCAGCCAGACCGAGAATTGCTGCCGATACGACGACTGCGATGTTTGTTGAAATGGAACGCAATGACTCGTGATGGCGGACATGGCGGATTTGCTCTTCATACATTCGCACCCAGATCTCCAAGTGAGAAGTCGTCATATCCATGTGCTCCCGATCTCCGGCCCAGAACATTAAACAATTCGAGCAGAAACCGGTAGAATCCTGTTAAGAATGGGAGAGGGTCGAGCGCAAAATCCACGAACTGCTGCCCTGGATACGATCCTCTCCTGCCTGCGGCGCCGGATCAAGACCCGGGCCGCCGGCCGCCTATGATGCCGGCGCCGCTTTCGGGAGCGGCGTTTCGTCGCAACTGCAAGGGAAGGCCGGTCCATGGCGAAGTCCGTGGGAAGCAATGCGGAGGAACTGGCGGCGTTGATCTCCGCGATCAAGGTCGAAGCCTATGATACCAAACGCAACCCAAGTCGGCCCCGTGTTGCGTCCATCCCCTCTCTTCCATGCGTGCCGCCGCCACTACCCCGGCGGAGCCAGCCGGTGCGTATGTTGCTCGCTTCCCGGCCGATGGCAGCCTTCCCCGTTTTCGTGGCGGGTCGGCTTCCGCATTACCTTCGAGGCCTGCTCAGCGTTCACTCGAGTTGCGGCCCGCATGGTCACCAAGCCGCCCAAGGCGGCCCGTTGTCATCGGAGTGCTTCAGACGATTTCGTTGCCTCCATCATCCGCTCCGACTGCTACCGGCTGGAGCGAAAGTTGCTGGGCGGGCCTCGTAACCCGCTGAGGGATGGCACCTTATCTGAGCGCGACTTCGCCGGCTCGAAGCAGACCGGCGCGCGCACGATAACCATACCGACATCGGGCACGGCGAGCTTCACCGTGGCCACGGTGGACGACGGCGCAGACGAGCCCGGCGGCGGCGTCACAGCGACGCTCGGCAACGGCTAGGGCTACGCGGCGCATGGCACCGACGGTTCGGCCACGGTCGCGGTGGGGACGATCGTGAACGACGACCCGATGCCGACGGCGTTCCTGGCGCGCTTCGGTCGCACGGTGGCGGAGCAGGCGCTCGACGGCATCGCCGGGCGCATGGCGGCGCCGCGCACGCCGGGCACCGAGGGCGCCGTCGCCGGGCAGGCGCTGTCGTTCGACGGGACGTCCAGCGGCGATGCCGGCAACGGACCGGCCGATGACGGCCTCGCGCATCGGCAGGCCGCGCTGCTGTCCATGGCCGACGTGGCGAGCGGGTTCGGTGGTGACGGCTTCGGCACCCCAGACACGGGCTTCGGCAACGGCGGCTTCGGCGAGACGCGGGGCTTTGCGGTGCAATCCCGGAGCGTGACTGCGCGCGAGGCGCTGCTTGGGTCGAGCTTCTCGCTGACCGGGCAGCGGGACGGCTCAGGTGGCAACATGGCCTTCTGGGGCCGGGCGGTGCAGGGCAGCTTCGACGGGCGCGAGGGAACCTTCTCGCTCGACGGCGAGGTCACCACCGCCATGCTCGGCGCTGACTATGCCAGGGACCGGTGGCTGGTCGGCCTCGCGCTCGCGCAGAGCGCCGGCGAGGGCGGCTACACGGACACCGACACCGGCCCGCAGCACTGCCCCAACGACATGGACGAGGACGAGCGGCGGGTGCTGTGCGGCGGCGCCGTGCGCGCGGGCGACGGCAAGGTGGAGGCATCGCTGACGGCCGCCATCCCCTATGCGGCGTTGCAGGCGTCGGACAGCCTGAAGCTCTGGGGCGCCGCTGGCTACGGTTCGGGCGAGGTGACGCTCGAGATCGAAATGGGCGACAGCTACAGCGCCGACACGACCTGGAGCATGGCGGCGGCGGGGCTCAGGGGCGACCTGCTGGCCCCGCCCGCCGAGGGTTCCGGCCCGGCGCTGGCGGTGACCTCGGACGCGCTGTGGACGCGGACCTCGTCGGAGAAGCCGGGCGAGCTTGCGGCGTCGGCCTCCGACGCGACCCGGCTCAGGCTCGGACTGGAGGGAAGCTGGCGCATCGCCACCGAGGCGGCGGGCATGTCACGCCGAAGCTGGAGGTAGGCGCGCGCCATGACGGGGGCGATGCCGAGACCGGCTTCGGGGTCCGAGCTCGGCGGCGGCATCGCCTGGGTCGATCCGGGCATCGGGCTCTCGCTCGACCTCTCGGGCCGCACATTGATCGCCCATGCCGACGACGACCTCAAGGATAGGGGCTTCGCCGCCTCATTGGCCTTCGACCCCGACCCGGCGACGCAGCGCGGCCTGTCGCTCGGCTTGCGCCAGGAGCTCATGAGCCGGGCCGAGGGCGGGCTCGACGCGCTGTTCGCGTCCGACCCGCTGGAGGACCGCACGGGGACCGGCGAGGCGACGAGCCGCTGGATGGCGGAGGCGGCTTACGGCTTCCCGGTCTTCGGCGGGCGCTTCACCGGCAGCCCGCATGTCGGTCTCGGCCTTGCCACGGGGATGCGCGACTACTGCCTCGGCTGGCGCGTCGAGCCGGTGGCGGGCGCACCCGACCTCACCTTCGGCCTCAAGGCCACCCGCCGCGAAAGCGACGCCGCCGCGCCGGAGCATGTCGCGGGGTTCGAGACCACCGTGAGATGGTGACGGCGGCGGGACGGACATCATCCTCGACGGCGAGGTCACCACCGCCCTGCCGGGTGCGGACCATGCCAGGGACAGTCGGCTGGTGGGTCTCACGCTCGCAAAGCGGCGCCGAGGACGATTACCCTGCCGAGGGCCCGTCCGTGTGTCCCCGGCACCGGCGGCGGGATGCCGGTCCTGTGTGCGACAGGGTACGGGCGTGGGTGCAATGGATCGACGCGCTCGAACGTGTGTCCAGTCCCGCCGCGCCGGTCGCTGCCGTCTGTCACGGTCCGACTTCGACGTTGCGGCTGCACAAGATTGCGGTGATGCTCCGTCCAACCGCCTCGTCGGCTCGGTCGATGCCGCGGACGCCAAGACCACGGCGCGACCGTGGTGCGGCGCCGACGTTATCCCGCGACCTCGGCGATCCTGCTCGCAATCCGGTTCGCGGCCGCCTTCACGGGGTCGTTGGCCAGGTGCGCATAGCGCGAGGTCGTCGTCACCCTGTTGTGGCCAAGGAGCTTGCCGATCATCGGAAGTCCTTCACCGACCAGCAGACCGCCACTGGCGAAGCTGTGCCTGAGGTCATGGATTCGTAGATTTTCGATCCCGGCCCGGTCGAGAATGCGGCGCCACGAGTCGTGCAGGTAGGCGATGTGCTTGCCACCCCTGATGCCCGGCAACACCCACGGACTGCCGTCTGCGCGCGGGATGCCCCGCAGCACCGCTATCGCCGGATCGCCCAAGTGCACCACCTTCGAACCGGTCTTGCTCTCCGTCAACCTGAGCTCGCCTGCCTCAAGATCGACGTGCTCCCACCGCAGGCTCATGATCTCCCCGCTCCGGCACCCGGTCAGCATCAGAAGGCGGATGGCGGCGATCGCCACCGGGGAGACAAAGCCCTCCGCCTCCGCGTCACGCAGCGCCGCGCCGAGACGACGGTACTCGTCGTCCGAGAGAAACCGCTCGCGCTTGTGCTCCGGATACTTCTTGACGTGCCGGCAAGGATTGACGCCCTCGGGCCGCATCTCCCAAACCTCGGCGAGGGTCAGCATGCGCGAGAGCACGCTCAGCGTCCGGTTGGCATGGCCGGGGACGTCGCGCATCTCGTGGTGAAGAGCGGCGACGTCGTTCTTGCCGAGATCGCCGACCCTGCGCTTGCCGAGACGGGGAAGGATGCGGTTGTCGATGATCTTGCGGTAGAGCCGCGCGGTGCCGGGCTTCAGATGGGCCGGCGCGTACTCGTCCATGAAGCGCTTGGCGAGGTCGGCCACGGTGGCGCCTCTCTTCCCACGGGGGATCTTCCCTTCGAGATCGCGGCCGGTCTTCGCGAGGGTGACGATTTCTGCTGCCTTCGCTCGCGCGGCGGCGGGCGTGATGGGGCCGTGGGGTCCGATGGTGACTTTGACGGATCGTCCCTCGTGTCGGTACTTGACGATGTAGACCTTGCGTCCGGTGGGATGGACGCGGACCCCGAAGCCTTTGATGGCGTCGTCCCAGATGATTTTCTCCCGCTCTGCGGGGACGAGGGCATCGACGGTTCTCTTGGTGATTTTCGGCAAGGTGCTGATCTTTCCTGCTGGTGCCGGGCGCCATATAGGTACCCGCAGAACGCGAACCGGAGCGTACGATATCGTATTCCTGTCCGCAAGAGGATGTCCATAAAGCACTGATGTGAGTACAATATCGTATCTCTCTCGTCGTCTAGGGGCATATTCCCAATACTATGGTGCGGTGCCTGTCGAGCGCGGGCCGTGAGAGGATCGCGGCATGCGGTAGGCGAGCGAATGGGTCGTAGCCGATGGGGTTGCCATATGGATGCGCGGATACCCGGATACCCGGAACAAGTCCGGGCACGTCCGGGCAGGTCCGCGCATGGCGGGATGGGGCATCGCGTGCGACGGATGTTGCGGGGCGCGACGCACTGTCCACGCGCGTTGGGTGCGCGATGACGGGAACGTCGGGCGGGCACTTGGGCGACTCTCGGGAAGAAAACGCTGCCGTGGAATCCCGCTTATCTCACTTGATCCCACTTTATCCCGGCGAATCCCACCTAATCCCGGCGAATCCCGCATGAACTTGAGGAGGCGCGGTATCCCGCTTTCGTCGCGGGGCGTTCTTTCGGCCTGTCCGCCCCCTCGTGTCGTCATGCCCCGACTTGTTCGGGGCATCCACGTGCTTCCGTCGTGCCGCCTGACATGGATGCGCGGATCAAGTCCGCGCATGACGGTGCGAGGGAGGGCGTGGTTACCGGAGCTGGCCGGGTACCCGGAACGAGTCCGGGCATGTCCGCGCATGACGGGATGGGGCATCGCGTGCGACGGATGTTGCGGGGCGCGACGCATTCTCCACGTGCGTTGGGTGCGCGATGACGGGAACGCCGGGCGGGCACTTGGGCGACTCTCGGGCAGAAAACGTTGCCGTGGAATCCCGCTTATCTCACTTAATCCCACTTTGATCCCGGCGAATCCCGCTCAATCCCAGCGAATCCCGCATGATATTAATGAGTCGCGGTATCCCGCTTTCGTCGCGGGGCGTTCTTTCGGCCTGTCCGCCCCCTCGTGTCGTCATGCCCCGACTTGTTCGGGGCATCCACGTGCTTGCCCAACGCATGGCGGGCCCGGCTGAGAGAGATGCGCGGATCAAGTCCGCGCATGACGGGATGGGGAGGCAGAGCAAGCGCGTGCGAACGACTCCGCGATGTCCGCCCGTGGGAAGGTGATCGCATGGATGAATGGATGCGTGGATATCCGGAACGAGTCCGGGCAGGCCCGGCCATGACGAAAATGATTGGAGGCGGGCGGCCGCCATAGCGCACCGGCGGCCCGCCGACGCACCCGTAACCGCTACCCCTTGCATATCGGCCGGCGTGCGCCTACAAGGTGTAGTGATGCAGCCTGCGCTCCTGCCATCGATCTTCAGCAACCGGCATCTGCTGGGGATCGAGGGGCTTTCCGCAGGCGCCATCACCCACCTGCTCGATCTCTCCGAAGGCTACGTCGCGCTCAACCGCGAGGTGCAGAAGCGCAAGAGCCTGCTCGGCGGGCGCACGGTCGTGCTGCTCTTCTTCGAGACCTCGACCCGCACGCGCACCTCGTTCGAGCTTGCGGGCAAGCGGCTCGGCGCCGACGTCATCAACATTGCGGTGGCGAGCTCGGCAATCAAGAAGGGCGAGACGCTGATCGACACGGCGATGACGCTGAACGCCATGCACCCGGACATGCTGATCGTGCGCCACCCGGATGCCGGCGCCGCCCTGCTGCTCGCCAATCACGTCGAGTGCGGCGTCATCAACGCGGGCGACGGCAGCCACGAGCATCCCACCCAGGCACTGCTGGATGCGCTCACCATCCGCCACCGCTTCGGCCGGATCGAAGGGCTCCGGGTCGCCATCTGCGGCGACGTGATGCACAGCCGGGTTGCCCGCTCCAACATCCTGCTGCTCAACACCATGGGGGCGGGGGTGCGCATCGTCGCGCCGCCCACACTGGTGCCGGCGGCGATCGAGCGCATGGGAGTCGAGATCTTCCACGACATGCGGGCCGGGCTCGCGGGCTGCGACGTCATCATGATGCTGCGCCTGCAACAGGAGCGCATGCAGGGCACCTTCGTGCCGTCGGTCCGCGAGTACTTCCGCTTCTACGGCCTCGACCGGGCCAAGCTCGCGCAAGCGCGGGAGAACGCGCTGATCCTCCATCCCGGGCCCATGAACCGGGGCGTCGAGATCGACAGCGAAGTCGCCGACGACATCACCCGCAGCGCCATCCTCGATCAGGTCGAGCTCGGCGTGGCCGTGCGCCAGGGCTGCCTCGACGCGCTGAGCCGCAACCTCGGACCGGCGCCGGTATTCTGAGCAGGAGAGCGCGCATGATCCACGAGCAGCCCACGGCTTACGTCAACGCCCGCCTGCTGGATCCGGACAGCGGCCTTGACAGCCCCGGCGCGCTGCTGGCGAAGGAGGGTGCGATCGCCGATTTCGGGCCGGCGCTCTTCGCCGACGGCGTGCCGGACGGGATCGCCGCGGTCGATTGCGGCGGCCACTGCCTCGCGCCCGGCCTCATCGACATGCACGTGCACTTCCGCGAGCCCGGCCACGAGCACAAGGAGACCATCGCGACCGGCGGCCTCGCGGCGGCGGCGGGCGGGGTGACCAGCGTCGCCTGCATGCCCAACACCAAGCCCGTGATCGACGACGTGGCGCTGATCGAGTTCGTGCAGCGCCGCGCACGCGAGGCCAAGGGGGTCAAGGTCTATCCCTTCGGCGCGGTCACCAAGGGACTGGAAGGGCGGCAGCTCACCGAGATGGGGATGCTGGCGGAGGCCGGCGCGGTCGCCTTCTCCGACGACGGTCTGCCGGTCGCCGACAGCCAGGTGATGCGTCGCGCGCTCAGCTACGCACGCACCTTTGACCTGATCGTGAGTCAGCACGCGGAGGATCTTTCGCTCACAAGCTGCGGCTGCATGGCGGAGGGAGAGGTCTCGACCCGCCTTGGCCTTCCGGGCATCCCCGACGAATCGGAGATCGTGGTGGTCGAGCGGGACATCCGCCTGGTGGCGCTTACCGGCGGCCGCTACCACGTGGCCCACATCTCGACCGCAGGCGCGGTGGATGCGGTGCGCCGCGCCAAGCGCGCGGGCCTGCCGGTCACCTGCGAGGTCGCGCCGCACCACTTCGCCCTCACCGAGCACGATGTCGGCGACTACCGCACCTTCGCCAAGATGGCGCCGCCGCTCCGGAGCGAGACCAACCGCAAGGCGATGGTCGAGGGGCTGAAGGACGGCACCATCGATGCCATCGCGAGCGACCACGCGCCCCACGATCAGGAGAGCAAGCGCGTACCGATGGAGCGCGCGGCCAACGGCATCGTCGGGTTGGAGACGATGCTGCCGCTCTCGCTCGAGCTTTATCACGGCGGGCATCTTTCGCTGCGCGAGGTGCTGCGGCGGCTGACCTCGGCGCCTGCCGACCTGCTCGGCATCGACGCCGGCAGGCTGCGGCGCGGGGCGCCTGCGGACCTGGTGCTCTTCGATCTCGATGCGCCCTGGCAGGTCGACCGCGGCGTCTTCCGCAGCAAGTCGAGCAACACGCCCTTCGACGGCCGCCCTGTGCAGGGCCGCGTCCTGCGCACGGTGGTGGACGGCCGCACGCTCTTCGCCGCCGAGAGTTAGAGGTGGAGCGGCGCGCCGTGTCCTACGCCGACATCGCCACCGCCGGCCTCCGGTGCCTGCCGCCGGAGATGGCGCACAATGCGGCGCTCACCCTGCTCAGGCTGGGGCGGCCGCCGGCGCCACCGCCGCCCGACCCGGCGCTTGCGGTGACGCTCTGGGGCCTGCGCTTCCCGACGCCCTTGGGACTCGCCGCCGGCTTCGACAAGGACGTCCGCTGCCCCGACGCGGCGGCTCGGCTTGGCCTCGGCTTCGGCGAGGCGGGCACGGTGACGCCCGAGCCGCAGCCGGGCAATCCGCGGCCCAGGCTCTTTCGCCTCAGGCGGGAGCGCGCGCTGATCAACCGGATGGGCTTCAACAGCGCCGGCCTGGAGGTCGTTGCGACGCGCCTGGAACAATGGCGCCGCAAGAACGGCGCGTCCCACCGCCCGCTCGGGATCAACATCGGCGTCAACAAGGAGAGCGCCGATCCCGCGCGCGACTATGCTGCCGGCCTGACGCGCGTGGCGGCGCTCGCCGACTACGTGGCGGTCAACGTCTCCTCGCCCAACACGCCGGGGCTGCGGGCGTGGCAGGCGGGCGACGCGCTCCACCGCCTGCTGGACGCGCTGGTGGATGCCCACGCATGTCTCGACCGCGCGCCGCCCATCCTGCTCAAGCTCGCGCCGGAGATCGATGACGCGGCCCTGGCGGCGCTGATTGAGGCCATCGAGGATGCGCCCGTCGCCGGCCTGATCCTCACCAACACGACGACGGCCCGCCCGACCGGCCTGGTCTCGCGCCGCCGAGCGGAGGAGGGCGGTCTCAGCGGCCCGCCGCTGGCACCGCGCGCGCTGGATGTGCTGCGCCGCGCCTATGCTCTGAGCGGCGGCCGCCTGCCGTTGGTCGGGGTGGGCGGGATCGATTCGGCCGACGCGACCTACGCCCGCATCCGTGCGGGCGCGAGCCTCGTGCAGCTTTACACCGCGCTCGTCTACTGGGGGCCGCGTCTCGTCGGCGAGATCACACAGGGGCTCGCGCGGCTGCTCGCGGCCGACGGCTTCGCCTCGTTGGCAGAGGCGGTCGGCGCCGACCACCGCGCGCCCACTGCGCCTGGTCACGAGACGGCCGCGATCTCCTCCGCGATGGCGCGGGCTGCGACGAGCGGATCGGGCGCCTGCGTGATCGGGCGGCCGACCACCAGCGCCGTCGCGCCGGCGCGCGCCGCATCGGCCGGCGTCGCGACCCGCGCTTGATCGCCCTTGTCGCTGCCGGCGCCGCTTGCCGGGCGAATGCCGGGAACGACGATGTGGAAATCCGGGCCGTGCGCCGCGCGCAGCGTCGCCACCTCCTTCGGGCTCGCGATCACGCCCGCCAGCCCCGCCTCGTGGGCCAGCCCTGCGAGGCGCAGCACCTGATCGTGCGTGGAGCCCGCGACGCCCTGGCGCGCCAGCGCAGCATCGTCGAGGCTTGTGAGCACGGTCACGCCGAGCAGGTTGGGCGGGGCGACGCCCTGGCGCGCGGCTTCCTCCTCCGCGGCCTCGCGCGCTGCCCCCATCATGGCGACGCCCCCGGCCGCGTGGACGGTGAGGTAGTGCGGCTCCAGCGCGACCGCGCTGCGCACGGCACCCGCGACGGTGTTCGGGATGTCGTGCAGCTTGAGGTCGAGGAAGAGCGGCCGGCCGGCGGCGCGCACTGCCCTCACGCCCTCCGGCCCGTGCGCACAGAAATACTCCAGCCCGAGCTTGAGGCCGCCCACCGCCTGCGCGAGCAGGGCGGCGAGCCGCTCGACCGCGGCCCGGTCGCGCGCATCGAGGGCGCAATAGAGAGAGACGTTCGGCATGAGCAACCTGTCGAGGCGGGAATAGTCTACCCTCGTGCTTGGCGGGGGACGACCGGAGAGCGAAAGGGCAGGGGACACTGATGAGCAAGGCGGAGGAGATCGCGGCGGTCCTGCTCGATACCGGCGCCTTCCTGGTGCGGCCCGAGGCGCCGTTCCGCCTCACCTCGGGGCTCCTGGCACCCTTCTACGTGAACTGCCGGCTGATCCTGTCGCGACCCGAAGGCCGCACGCGGGCCGCGGCGGCGCTGGCGGCCACCGTGCCGCAGTCGGGCGCCACGGTCATCGCCGGCGGTGTCACCGCAGGCGTCCCTTTCGCCACCCTCGTCGCCGACCGGCTGGCGCTGCCCATGGTCTACGTCCGGGCCGAGGCCAAGACGCACGGCACCGCAGGCCGCATCGAGGGCGGCAGCGTCGCCGGCGAGCGGGTCCATCTGATCGAGGACCTGATCTCCACCGCCGGCAGCATCCTCGTCTTCGCGCAAGCGCTGCGGGACGCGGGCGCCGAGGTGGACCGGGTGAGCGTGCTGTTCTCGCGTGCCGGCGCGTCGGCGCAGCGGGCGCTGGAAGAGTCCGGACTCGCGCTCACCGCCATCTGCGATCTCGACACGCTGCTGGCAGTGGCGCTTAGCCGCAGGCGCGTCGACGAGCAGGGGCTTGAAGAGGTCCGCGCCTTCCTCGCCGACCCCGAACGCTGGTCAGCCCGACACGGGGGATAGTGCCTCGCGCTCAAAAATCGATGGCGCGGCCCTTGCGCTCCCAGTCGCCGTAGCGCGTGGGCTCGGGCCCCGCCGGGCCGCCCACCTCGGGCACGGGTTCGACACGCTCATCGGCGTCTTCACCGTCGCCGTTGTTGGCGGCAGTCCCCGACTCCGCCACTGCAACGGCAGCCGCTGCGACCGCCTCGCTCGCGGCGGTGAGCCGGGCCGTCTCGGTCGCCGTGCCGCGCGCCAGCACGTCCGGCCCGATCGAGGCGATGTCGGGGAGCCCGCAGAGCCCCATGGTGAGGTCGAGCTCTCGTCGGAAGATGTCGAAGACGTGCGCCACGCCCGCCTCGCCGGCGACCGAGAGGCCCCAGAACTGCGGCCTGCCGATGGAGCAGCAGTCCGCGCCCAGCGCCAGCGCCTTGACGATGTGGGCGCCCCGCCTGATGCCGCCGTCGAGGATCAGCGCCGCGCGGCCCGCCACCGCCTCCGCCACGGCCGGCAGAGCGTCCACGGCACCGGCCACCCCGTCGAGCTGACGGCCGCCGTGGTTGGAGACGAACATCCCGTCCACGCCGTTCGCCACCGCCTCGACCGCGTCCGCCGGGTGGAGGATGCCCTTGAGCAGCAGCCGCCCCTTCCAGACGGCGCGCAGGTCGGCGATGTCGCGCCACTGAATGCCGGGGTCCGGCAGTCCTACCATGCGCGTGGCGAGCGCGGTGAGGTCCTCGCCGCCGTCCGGCCTGCGGTAGTTGCCGAAGGTGATCTTGGGGATCGTGCTGCGCATCCGGAACAGCCAGCCCAGCTTGGTCGCCATGTTGGCGACCTCACGGGCGGACATCGTGGGCGGGATGACGAAGCCGTTGCGGATGTCGCGCTCGCGATTGCCGAGGAGCTGGGTATCCACGGTCACGATCAGCGCCTCATAGCCGGCCGCCGCCGCGCGCGCCGCCATCTCGCGGGTGAGCCCGCGGTCCTTGTAGATGTATGTCTGGAACCAGAGGGGCTCGATCCCCGTCCCGGCCAGCTCTTCCAGGCTGCAGACCGAGCCGTGGCTGAGGCAGTAGATGGAGCCGGCCTTGGTCGCAGCCCGCGCCGAGGCGGCCTCGCCGTCGGGCCACAGCAGCCCGGCGAGCCCCGTGGGCGGGACGATGAGCGGCATGGAAAGCCGCCGGCCCAGCAGCGTGGTCGAGAGGTCGCGGCTCGGCGCGCCGCCGATCGGACGGGGATAGAGGTCGACGTCATCGAAGGCGGAGACGTTCCGGCGCAGCGTGTGCTCGTCGCCTGCCCCGCCGTCCACGAAGTCGAAGACCGCACGCGGCAGCACGCGCCGGGACTCCTCCCGAAGCGTCGCGATGTTGTAGGCCCGCCGTTGCCAACGGGGTTGGCGTTCGCTCGCCATCCTCATCCTCGTCGTGACGGCGCGCAGTATAGGCGGGGTGCGCTCGCCGTGCATGGGCCGTCGGGTTGGCTTGCTTGACCCGCTCGGGCGCGGGTAAGACACTGCGCCGCCGCCGAGAGCGCTCGGCGGCAAACGCGCAACACTCACGTGCGGCCGCCGGGCCGCAACAGCGAGCGGACGGCCCATGAAGCTGATCGGCGTCGACGTCGGCGGCACCTTCACCGACCTTATCATTACCGACAGCGAGACGCGCGAGAGCGCGATCCACAAGGTGCCCACCACACCGGACGACCCCTCCGAGGGCGCCGCCGCGGGCATCGCGGCGCTCTGTGAGCGGAGCGGCACGGCGCCCGACGCCATCGCCCACGTCTTCCACGGCACCACGATCTCCACCAACGCGGTGCTCCAGTACGACGGCGCCGAGACCGGCATGATCACCTCGGCCGGCTACCGCGACATCATCCATATCGGCCGGCATCAGCGGCCCCAGAACTACTCGATCATGCAAGACATTCCGTGGCAGGCGCGCCCGCTGGTGCGCCGCCGCCACCGCCTCACCGTGAAGGAGCGGCGGGTGCCGCCGCAGGGCGACGTGCTGGAGCCCCTGGACGAAGAAGGCGTGCGACAGGCCGCCCGGACGCTGCGAGACAAGGGCGTGGAGGCGGTCGCCATCTGCTTCCTCTTCGCCTACATCGATCCCACGCATGAGGAGCGCGCGCGGGCCATCGTGCTGGAGGAATGGCCCGAGGCCTTCGTCACCACCTCGGCCCGGGTCGCGCCCCAGTTCCGCGAGTTCGAACGCTTCACCACAGCGGCGATGAACGCCTTTATCGGCCCCAAGGTGCGCAACTACGTGCGCCGCTTCGAGGACCGGCTGAAGCAGGCCGGTGTCGCGGGCGATCTCCACATCATGGGCTCCAACGGCGGCGTCGCGACCGCGGCGATGGTGGCGGACGTGCCTGTCATCACGCTGATGTCGGGGCCTGCCGCCGGCGTGCTGGGCGGCGCCTGGGCGGCGGAGCATTCCGGCCGGCGCCGCCTCATCACCTTCGACGTGGGCGGCACCAGTGCCGACATCGGCATCGTGATCGACGGCCGCTACAACGAGGCCACCGCGCGCGACACCTGGATCGGCGGCTACCCGGTGCTCGTGCCGATGATCGACATCACGACCATCGGCGCCGGCGGCGGCAGCATCGCCCGCACCGATGCCGGCGGCGCCTTCAAGGTGGGGCCGGAGAGCGCGGGCTCGGAGCCCGGCCCCGCCTGCTACGGCAGAGGCGGCGACTCGCCCACGGTTACCGACGCCAACCTCGTGCTCGGCCGTCTGGATGCGGATAACTTCCTCGGCGGCGAGATGACTCTCGCGCCCGAGCGGGCCGATCAGGCGCTCACGGAGCTTGCCGAGACCCTTGGCGTCGACAAGCACGAGGCCGCCGAAGGCGTGCTCACCATCGTCAACAGCAATATGGCCAACGCCATCCGCTCCAAGACGGTGCAGAAGGGCCTGGACCCGCGCGACTTCTCGCTGGTCGCGTTCGGCGGAGCGGGGCCGCTCCACGGCGCCGAGGTCGCGGCGATGCTCGACGTGCCCGAGGTCGTGGTGCCGCCCCATCCCGGCATCACGTCGGCGGCGGGTCTGCTCACCACCGACCTCAAGTACGACCAGATCATGACCGCCTTCCAGGTCAAGGGCGCAGTCGATATCGGCCGGATCAACAGCGACTTCGCGCGGCTCAGCCGTGACCTCCTGGCGCAGTACGAGGCCGCCGGCCTCGGCGCGGACCGGGTGGAGGAGCGCCGCGCCGGCGATCTGCGCTACGTCGGCCAGGGCTACGAGCTGCGCGTCGCATTCCCGGCGGGCGAGCTGGACGAGGCCGGGTTGGAGGAGGTCTGGCAGGCCTTCCACGCTCTGCACGAGCAGGAATACGGCCACTGCTTCACCGAGAGCCCCATCGAGATCGTGAACATCCGCATTACTGGCGTCGGCCGCATGCCCAAGATCGCGGCCCCGGCTGCGCCCGCCGGCGGGTCGCTGGAAGAGGCGCGGGTCAAGACCGCGCGCTCGGTCTTCCGCGTTGACGGCGCGCTCGAAGGCTACGAGACGGCGTTCTACCGGCGCGAGGCGCTGCCGGTTGACGCGCCGTTTGCCGGCCCAGCGGTCATCCTGCAAACCGATGCCACCACCGTGGTGCCGCCCGGCTGGTCGGTGCGCGTGGATAAGAGCGCGAACCTCATCCTGCGCCTGGGCGAGGAGGACTAGATCATGGCAGACACGCCCAACGTCCGCCCCATCGATGCCGTCACCGCCAGCGTGATTCAGGGCGCGCTGGAGAACATCGCGGTCGAGATGGGCTGGAAGCTCATGCGCATGTCCTATTCCTCGATCATCCGCGAGTCCGAGGATTTCGGGGCGGCGATCATCGACCGCCACGGCCGCCAGCTCTGCGAATCGAAGCACTCGACGCCGCTGCAATCAGGCCCGATCCCCGGCTACGTGAAGGGCATGAACCAGATCCTGGAGGAGCGCGGCCAGACCCTGCACGAGGGCGACGTCATCATCCACAACTCGGCCTATCACGGCGCGAGCCACGGCCCCGATGTCGCTTTCATCGTGCCGGTCTTCCATGACAGCGCGCTGGTGGGCTACGCGGTCACCACCGCGCACCATCTCGATATCGGCGCGCTCAGCCCCGGCAGCTGCGGCATTGTCGATGCCATGGACGCCTACGCCGAGGGCCTTCAGTTCAAGGCGCTCAAGGCCTACGACCGGGGCGTCGTCAACGAGGCGCTCTGGCACATGATGCGCGACAACATCCGCGCGCCCGACATGGTGGTGGGCGACATGGAGGCGCAGGTCGCCGCCAGCCGGATCGGCGCCGAGCGCTATCTCGCGCTGATCGAGCGTCACGGCCTGGCCACCGTGGAAGCGGCGGCGGACGCGCTGATGGACTATTCCGAGCGGCTCATGCGCCAGGCCATCGAGGCGCTGCCCGACGGCACCTACCGCGCCGAGGGGTACGTGGACGGCTTCCTCGACGACCCCGATCGCCGCCACTTCAAGGTCGCCGTCGCCGTCGCCGTGAAGGGCAGCGACCTGGTGGTGGATCTCGCCGGCACGTCTGCGCAATGCGACGACCGGCCCATCAACATGCCGCTCGAAGGCACGGTGGACTGCGCGATCTGGCTGACGGTCCGCTCGATCCTGCTGGACAGCGAGGCCTTCGGCGAAATTCCGCAGAACTCGGGCCTGATCCGCCCCATCACCATCAAGGCGCCGGAGGGCACGATCGCCAACCCCACCTTCCCCGCGCCTACCATCGCGCGCTTCGTCTCCGGCAATATCGTCGCCGACACGCTGATGAAGGCGCTTGCCCAGGCGGTGCCCGACAAGGTCTCCGCCGGCGTCGGCAACCTCAAGGTGATCGCGTTTTCCGGCCTCAAGGACGGCGGCCACTGGGTGCACATGGACATCCATGAGGGCAGCTACGGCGGCCGCGCCGGCAAGGATGCGATGGACGCGGTGGACACCCTCTACGCCAACACCCGCAACAACCCCATCGAGGACATCGAGTCCCACCTGCCGCTTCGCATCGCCCGCTACGAGCTGCGCGACGATGCGGCCGCGGCCGGGCGCTGGCGTGGCGGCATCGGGTCCGTCCGCGAGGTCTCCTTCCTTTCAGACAGCTTCATCTCGGTGGAAGGCGACGGCCACGCTTTCCGCCCCTGGGGCTTCGAGGGCGGCGCCGAGGGACGCGAGGCGGCGCTGGTCTATCACCGTGCCGACGGCGAGGATGTTCATTTTCCCTCGATGATGCCTAACCGCGCGGTCAAGGCCGGCGAGAGCCTGACACTCACCGGCACCTGCGGCGGCGGCTACGGCTCTGCCGCCGAGCGCCCGGCGGACGCCGTGGCGGAGGACGTGCGCGACGGCTACATCTCGCGCGAGACCGCGGAGAGCGTCTACGGCGTCGTCGTCAGCGAAGACGGCGCGCTCGACTCTGCGGCTACCGAAGCCCGGCGCGGCAGTCTAGCCCCGTAGTCCGAACAGCGCCCAGCAAGCCATCGCCCTGACAACCAATCCCGGCTAAGCCCGCCGTCCGACCGCCGCGTGCCGTCACCGGCGGAACGACCGCCACGGCGGCACGCAAGGGGAACTAGAGCACAATCCGACCCAATTGAATCGCTCGGATTTTCAACAGCTTAGTCTTCTCTCGGTTGAGGCGGATACACCTCCCGCGGGTTTCGGGGCGTTCGAGTTGCCGCTGTTATCCAAGTTGGCAGCCGTTCGGAGTAGGTTGTGATCCAGGTTGATCGGATAACGCTCTAATGAGCCAGTCGGAGCGCGGCCACGCTCTTCGCACCGCCGAGTTCGTGCCCCTCGTCGGCCTGCTCATGTCGCTGGTGGCGCTGGCGATCGACGCGATGCTGCCGGCGCTGCCCGCGATCGGCCGCGATTTCGGCGTCTCGCGCCCGAACGATGTTCAGTTGGTCATCATGTCCCTGTTTCTGGGGCTTGGGATTGGCCAACTGCTGTTCGGCCCCCTCTCCGACAACATCGGGCGCAAGCCCGCCGTCCATGCTGGCCTCGCCCTGTTCATGATCGGATGCCTCGTGAGCATCTTCGCACCCACGTTCGAGGTGATGATCGCGGGCCGTGTTCTGCAAGGCATCGGCGTGGCGGGACCCCGCATCGTGACCATGGCCCTCGTGCGCGACCAGTACGAGGGGCGGATGATGGCTCGGCTCATGTCGTTCGCGATGGCCGTGTTCATCATGGTCCCCACGATCGCTCCGGCGCTCGGGCAGGGGCTCCTGATCCTGGGAGGCTGGCGCACGATCTTCGTCACGTTCCTCGTCATCGCCGCGGTCGTCTTCGCCTGGTTCGCGCTGCGCCAGCCGGAAACCCTGCCCGCCGAACGGCGCCGGCCCTTCTCGCCGCGTTCCATCGGCCAAGCGGTGGGTGAAATACTGAGAATTCGGCCCGCCATCGGATACACGATCGCCACGGGGTTCGTGTTCGCGCCGTTCGTCGCCTATCTCGGTTCGGCGCAGCAGATCTTCCAGGACTCTTACGGAACTGGTGCCCTCTTTCCTCTCTATTTCGGCGTGCTCGCGCTCTCGTTCGGGGCCGGCTCGATCGTGAACGGCCGCCTCGTGATGAAGTACGGGATGCGCCGACTCTCGAAAGTTGCCGCCGGCGCCATCGCGTTGATATCGCTTGTCGCGTGCCCGGTCGCCTTCGCCTTCGATGGGCTTCCGCCGTTCTGGCTGTTCATGTGTTATCTCCTCAGCGTCTTCGTAAGCGTCAGCCTGCTGTTCGGGAACCTCAACGCACTGGCCATGGAGCCTCTCGGCCACATCGCGGGCGTCGGAGCGGCGGTCATCGCTTCGCTCGCCACCTTCATCTCGGTGCCGTTGGGGGCCCTGGTCGGCCAGGGCTTCGACGGCACCATGTACACCTTGATCGGTGCCTTCGCCGTCTCCGGACTGGCCACCCTGGTTGCCATGCGGTGGGCCGAGGGCGGCGCAAAGTCCGCGCGGCCGATGTCCGATCGCGGCTGATCGGGGCGGTATATGAGGTTGAGCCCGGACCGGATAACGCCAATGATGAGGGCCAGGTGAGGGCCGCCGTGCGGCGTTGCTGCCGCTGGCGGCCACACAAGGGAAACGAAGGGGAGAGCCACCGATGAAGATCAAGGTGATCAATCCCAACACCACGCTGGAGATGACCGAGGGGATCGGGGAGGCCGCACGCTCGGTGGCTGCTACTGGCACCGACATCGTGGCGGTGAGCCCCGAATTCGGGCCGGTGTCGATCGAGAGCTTCTATGATGAGCAGGTTGCGGCCTGCGGCGTCCTCGACGAGGTGCGCAAGGGCGAGGCCGAGGGTATCGACGCGTACGTCATCGCCTGCTACGGCGACCCCGGTCTTCACGCCGCGCGCGAGGCGACCGAGAAGCCGGTCGTTGGCATCGCCGAGGCCTCGTTCTACACCGCATCTATGGTGGCGGCGCGCTTCTCCATCGTCTCGGTGATTCCCCGGGTGCGCACCCTGCTGGAAGAGATGGTGCACGGCTACGGCATGACGGAGCGCATCGTCGCCATCCGCACGCTGCCGCTCTACGTGCTGGACATCGAGCGCGACCCGGAGGGCTCGATGGAGAAGCTTCGGGACGAAGTGCGCCGCTCGGTGGCCGAGGACGATGCGGAGGCCGTGTGCTTGGGCTGCGCCGGCTTCGCGCGCTTCGCCGCCGAGCTCGAGGCCGAGCTTGGCGTGCCGGTGCTCGACGGCGTGGTCTGCGCCACCAAGCAGGCGGAGCTATTGGTGGGGCTCGGGCTCAAGACCAGCAAGCGCAAGACCTACCGCCCGCCCGAGCGCAAGCGCTTCACCGGCATGTTCAAGCACTTCGGAACAGCCGACGACATCGCCGAAGCCGCGGAGTAGGGCAGGGCGACGCTGCATGTCGCGGCGCCGGAATTTAGTTTCGCAGCGGACCGGTCAGCCTCCTGACGCCAGCGGCCCGACTCAGCGCATAACCAACTGAAGATACATATATAATTTCTAGGTTACTTGTCCGGCGCGACTGCCGGAACAACATACATCCTGGGGCTTGACTTATATTGTAATAGTTCTTATTTGCAAATCAGGACTCATTCCGGATCAGGAGCAAGAGCCATGCGTGTGCCAGAGGTGACATTCAAGACCCGCGTCCGCGACGGGAGCGTCGAGGGGCCGAACCCGTTCCGTTGGCAGGACCGGACCAGCGCCGAGATTTTCAACGGCCGCCGGGTGGTGCTGTTCGCACTGCCGGGCGCCTTCACGCCGACCTGCAGCAGCACCCATCTGCCGGGCTACGAGGCGCTGCACGATCGCTTCATGGAGGCCGGCATCGACGAGGTGATCTGTCTCGCGGTAAACGACGCCTTCGTCATGTACCAGTGGGGCAAGCACCAAGGAGTCGAAGACGTCACCCTGCTACCGGACGGCTCCTGCACCTTCACGCGCTTCATGGGCATGCTGGTGGACAAGGACAATCTTGGCTTCGGCCTGCGCAGCTGGCGCTACTCGATGCTGGTCGAGGACGGCGAGATCACGAAGATGTTCGTGGAACCGGGGTTCTGCGACAACGCTTCGGACGATCCCTTCGAGGTCTCCGACGCGGAAACCATGCTCGCCTACGTGGAGACTCGCGCTCAGGACAAGGCCGCCTAACCGTGATCGTCTGAACCTGGCGCCCTCCGGCGTCGGGTTCAGCGACGGTCAGCTGGCGCGCGGGTGGGCAGCCGTATAAGCGGCGAGGAGCCCGGCCTCGTCGACCTCGGTGTAGCGCTGCGTAGTCGAGAGGCTCGCGTGGCCGAGCAGCTCCTGGATCGTGCGCAGGTCGCCGCCGCCCGCGAGCAGATGGGTGGCGAAGCTGTGGCGGAGCGCGTGCGGTGTCGCCGATTCCGGCAGGGCGAGCGCGCCGCGCAACCGCGCCATCGTCTGCTGCACCAGGCGGGGCTGAAGCCGCTTGCCGCGCGCGCCGACGAAGAGCGGATCCCCCCGTTCCATCCGGTGCGGGCAGGCCGCGAGGTAGTCGGCGATCGCCTCGGCGACGACGGGCAGCACCGGCACCACCCGCTGCTTGCCGCCTTTTCCGGTGATCATCAGGCTACGGAGCGCACCGGCTTCGGCCGGCGCATCGGCACGGTCGAGCCCCAGTGCCTCGCCAATGCGCAAGCCGCAGCCGTAGAGCAGCAGTAGCACTGCGATATCCCGCCGGGCGGTCCAGTCGGGCGGCGCGCCGGTTCCCCTGTTCAGATCGACGACGGCCTTGGCCTGGCCCTCGGTGAGCGGACGCGGCACGCCACGCGGCGTCTTCGGCGCGCGCACCAGAGTGAGCGCTGAGGAGACGGGGATGCCTTCGCGCTCGAGATAGCGGAAGAAAACCCGTACCGCCGAGAGCGCCCTTGCCGTGGAGGTCTTCGCGCGGCCTTGCGCCGAGCGGTGCGCGAGCCAGGCGCGCACGTCGCGCACGCTGAGCGCGCCAAGCGCTGCAAGGTCGGGCGCAGTTCCCCGATGCTCCGCCAGAAAGCCCAGGAATTCGTCCAGGTCCCGCCGGTAAGCGGCGATGGTGTTGTCGGAGCGCCGCCGCTCGTCGGCGAGGCGGCTGAGCCAGGTCTCCACCGCCGTCGCCAGGTCGGCTGCGGCCGGCAGAGGGGTCATGGCAGGATCGATTGCCCCGTCTTCTGCCAATCGGCAAGGAAGGCGTCGAGGCCCTTGTCGGTGAGCGGGTGGCTCGCGAGCTTGCGCAGCACCGCCGGCGGCACCGTCGCCACGTCGGCGCCGAGCTTCGCGGCCTCCACCACGTGGAGCGGGTGGCGGATCGAGGCGACCAGGACCTCGGTGCCGATGGTGTCGGGATAAGCACGGTAGATCGCCACGATCTCGCGGATCAGGCCCATGCCGTCCTGGCTGATATCGTCGAGACGTCCGACGAAGGGCGAGATGAAGGCGGCGCCGGCCTTCGCTGCCAGCAACGCCTGCGAGGGCGAGAAGCAGAGTGTGACGTTGACCTTGGTGCCGCCCTGACTGAGCGCCCGGCAGGCCTTGAGCCCGTCCCAGGTGAGCGGCACCTTGACCGCGACGTTGGGCGCGATGGCGGCGAGCGTCCGGCCTTCCGAGAGCATGGTCTCGGCGTCGGTCGCGGTGACCTCGGCGCTCACCGGGCCCGGCACGATGTCGCAGATGCTCCGGATTACCTCGAAGAAATCGCCGCCGGACTTGGCGATGAGCGAGGGATTGGTGGTCACGCCGTCGAGCAGGCCGGTCGCGGCGAGGTCCTCGATCTCGGCGATATCCGCCGTATCCACGAAAAACTTCATGCCACCGCTCCGTCCGAGAGTTGCCAGCCGGCGCCGATCTCTCGAGTCATCGGGCTGGACGCCGTCGCGCGAGTGATGCAGGACGAGTGCATGAGCGCAGCATCCGCGACTCGAATCGGCTTCGGGCCGGCGGCGAATTGGGCCGGCCTCTTAGCACGTCCGCTGCGCCGTTTCCATCGCGCCACCGCCGGCAGGGAACCGTGAGCGGGTCGGCCGGCGGCGGGCGAGGGGCCGCGGAGGACGCTCCTCGGCCCGTCGCCGTCCTCATGCCGCTGCCCCTGGAGCGCGCCTACGACTACGCCGTGCCCAGCGATTTCGAAGCCGCCATCGTGCCCGGTGCCTTCGTGCGGGTGCCCCTCGGCCGGGTTGAGCGTGTCGGCGTGGTCTGGGGCGCGGGCGAAGGCGACGTCGAGCCGGCCCGCCTCAAGCCGGTGACGGCGGTGCTGGAGACGCCGCCAATGACCGACTCGCTTCGGCAACTGGTCGACTGGACGGCGGATTACACGCTGACCAACCGTGGGTCCGTTCTGCGCATGGCGATGAGCGTGCCGGGCGCGCTGGAGCCGCCGGCGGTACGCACCGCCTATCGGCTGGGGCAGGGCGAGGCGCCGCGCATGACTGCGGCACGCGCGCGCGTCATCGGGCTGTTGCGGGACGGGCCGCCTCGTACCGCCACCGAGATCGCGCGCGAGGCCGGCGTGAGTGCCGGGGTGGTGCGCGGCTTGGCCAGCCTCGGTGTGATCGAGGCGGTCACGATGCGGGAGGTTGTGGCTTTCGGTCGTCCCGACACGTCCCGGCCGGGTCCCGTCTTGTCCCAGGCGCAGCGGGCCGCCGCCACGGCGCTGCGGCAGACGGTTGCCGCCCAGGCGTTCTCGGTCACCGTGCTCGACGGCGTGACTGGCTCGGGCAAGACCGAGGTCTATTTCGAGGCCATCTCCGCCGCGCTCGATCGGGACCAGCAGGTGCTGGTGATGCTGCCCGAGATTGCGCTGAGCGCCCAATGGCTCGCGCGCTTTCGTGCGCGCTTCGGCGTCGAGCCGGCAGTCTGGCATTCCGAGCTCGGCACGCGGCAGCGGCGCGAGACCTGGCGCGCCGTTGCCGAGGCGAGGGCGCGTGTGGTGGTCGGCGCGCGCTCTGCGCTCTGGCTGCCCTTCCGTACCCTCGGACTCGTCGTGGTCGACGAGGAGCACGACTCCGCCTTCAAGCAGGAGGACGGCGTCATTTATCACGCCCGCGACATGGCGGTGGTGCGCGCGCGCTTCGAGGGCTGCCCGATCGTCCTGGTCTCGGCCACACCCTCGCTGGAGACGGTGATCAACGTCGAGAACGGCCGCTACGGGCGCGAGCACCTGCCCGACCGGCACGGCGGCGCCCAGCTGCCTGCGATCGAGACCGTCGACCTGCGCGAGACACCGCCGACGCGCGGCACCTGGCTCGCACCGGCCTTGCGCGCGGCCCTCGCCGATACCTTGGAGGCCGGCGAGCAGGCGCTGCTCTTCCTCAATAGGCGGGGCTATGCGCCGCTCACGCTTTGCCGCGCCTGCGGCCACCGCTTCCACTGCCCCAACTGCAGCACCTGGCTGGTGGAACACCGCTTCGCCGGCACCCTAGACTGCCACCATTGCGGCTTCCAGCGAGCACAGCCCGAGGCCTGCCCCGCGTGCGAGGCGGAAGGGAGCTTCGCGGCCTGCGGGCCCGGCGTCGAGCGGCTCGCCGAAGAGGTCGACGAGGCTTTCCCCGGCGCTCGCTGGGCGGTGCTGACCAGCGATACCGTGCGCGGCCCCAGCCAGGTCCAGGACTTGGTCGATGCCATCGTCAAGCACGAGATCGACGTGCTGATCGGCACGCAGATGGTGGCTAAGGGGCACCACTTCCCCCAGCTCACCCTGGTGGGCGTGGTGGACGCCGATTTGGGGCTCGCGGGCGGCGACATGCGCGCTGCCGAGCGCACCTACCAGTTGCTCCATCAGGTGGGCGGGCGCGCCGGGCGCGGCGGGCGCCCCGGACGGGTGGTGCTCCAGACCTACGCTGCCGAGCACCCGGTCATTGAGGCACTTGCCGCCGGCGACCGCGACTCTTTCATGGCGCAGGAAGCGTCGGCCCGCGAAGCCCACGGCCTGCCGCCCTTCGGCCGGCTCGCGGCGGTCATCGCCGCCGGCCCGAGCGAGTCCGACACGCTACGCGCGGCGTCGGCCCTTGCACGCACCGCGCGCGCCGAAGAGAAGACTCTCGGCCTCCAGGTGCTGGGCCCGGCGCCGGCACCGCTCAGGCTCCTGCGCGGCCGTCATCGCTTCCGCCTGCTCTTCAAGTCTCCGCGCGGCGTGCTGCTGCAGCCCCACATGAGGCGGTGGCTTGCAGCGCTCGACCGGCGCACCCGCGCCCGCCTCCAGGTGGACATCGACCCCCACAGCTTCATGTGACGCCCGTCAAGCAGCCTCCAGGGGTGTGATGCCTGCCAGGTCGATAGTTTCCCTGGCGCGGGCGAGATCGTAAGCGCGCTGCAGGTTCATCCAGAACTCCGGCGTGTTGCCGAAAAACCGGGCGAGCCGCATCGCGGTGTCCACCGTGAGTGAGGTTTCGCCCTTGACCAGCCGCTCGATCCGCGTACGCGGCACGTTCAGGCGCTTCGCGAGCGCGATCGCGCTCAAGTCGAGCGGCTTGAGGTAGAGCTCCGCGAGCACCTCGCCGGGGTGGGAGGGATTCTTCATCAGCGTCATGGTCTGCGCCTTCAGTGGTAGTCCACGATCTCCACGTCCGCCGGTCCCTGATCGGTCCACACGAAGCAGATGCGCCACTGGTCGTTGATGCGGATCGAGTGCTGACCGCTCCGGTCGCCCTTGAGTTGCTCAAGGTGGTTTCCCGGCGGAAACCTGAGGTCTTCCAGGACCATGGCGGCGTCCATCGCCGAGAGCATTGCCCGTGTCCGCTTCACCAGATCGCTTGGGAAGCCCTTGCCGTAGCGGCCCCGTACCGCATCCGTCGCGCGCCTGCCTTTCGTGCTGACGATCACGGGAGTCATGTATCATGAAGCGATACATGATCTCAAGCTCGGCCCGCCGTGACTTGCTCCCGTGCCTTTGATAGGGTCGCGCAGGCTCAACCGCCGTTGCGGTCGATGGGAACGCAGGGGGGACGCCATGATCATCCAGACCCAGGCAGAGGAGCGGCCGGACGGCGCCCGCTTCGCCATCACCCTCGACGAGCATCTCCAGCTCGTGGGCCAGTTCGCCGAGAATTACGGCAACGACGACTTCGCGCAGCCCGAGCCGCGCGATTACTTCCTCTATGCCTGCCGCTGGCACGACAAGGGCTGGAAGGATTTGGACGACAACCCGCCGCTGGATCCCAAGACAGGGCTCCCCTACAACCTGGTCGAGACGCCGATCCCCATCATCACGCTCACCGGCTGCCGCTCGCCCGAGTACAACGAGGCGCACCACGCTTATTGCGGACTGCTCGACAGCATGCACATCTGGGGCCTCTACAACGGGCGCTACGGCATGTCGGACAAGGTGCTGATCGACATCGTGCCGGAGCAGCACCGGCTCGCCGCCGACACCATGCTGAACACCGAGCGCCAGCGACAGGAGCGGCTCACCGCCGTGCTGCAGGACGACCCCGAGACCGCGCCCTGGGTCGAGCACGAGCAGCTTTTCGCCAACTACAAGGCGCTGCAGTTCTTCGACACCTTCGCTCTCTACTTCAACTGCGTCCATCCTGAAGGGCGCGGGGAGAGCACGTTCGCCAACGTGCCGCGCGGCGTTGAAGACGATGTCGAAGTCGAGGTCCGGGCGCTCGGCGACGGCGTCTACAGCCTCGACCCCTATCCCTTCCGCGACGACGGCCTGGAAGTCTCGTTCACCGGCCGCCATCTCACGCCGGTTGGCCCGGACGATGCGCCTGACATGGCTGCGGTAATGCGGGAGACCCCGCGCGAGCGCCAGAGCGCCCGGCTGATCGCGGCCTGAGCGCCGCGTCGTCAGTACCGAAATCTCCGATCGTGCCTGCCGCCGCGCGCCCGAGCCCCGTCGAAGTGCTTGGGCTGGACCACGTCGTGCTCCGGGTGGCGGACATCGAGGCCTCGCTGGAGTGGTACCGGCGGGTGCTCGGCTGCACGGTCGAGCGTCGGATCGAAAGCTTCGGGCTCTACCAGTTGCGGGCGGGCACGAACCTGATCGACTTGGTTCCCGTCGTCAGCAACGCCGGAAAGCCGGGCGGCGGCGCGCCGGGCAAGACGCGGCGCAACATGGAGCATTTCGCTCTCAGGCTCGCCGCCTTCGACGAGACACGGATACGCCGCTACTTGAAGAGGCGCGGCGTTGAGGCGGGCGAGACCGCGCGGCGCTATGGCGCTGACGGTCACGGACCCTCGCTCTACCTCACCGATCCGGACGGCAACACGGTGGAGCTCAAGGGGCCGCCCGATGCGGACCAGAGCGAGAGGGTGGCCGACGCCGAGTATCCGGGTGCGACGCGGCGGCCCTCAGCGAATCGGAGCGCACAAGCATGAAGGCAGTCGTCATCCACCGTCACGGCGGGCCGGAGGAGCTCGTCTACGAGGACATCGAGACGCCAGCGATCGGCCCCGAAGATGTTCTCATCAACCTCGAGACGGTGGGCCTCAACCATTTCGACCTCGACGTCTGCGACGGCATCTCGGGCTATCTCAACCTCGACATGCCGCACATTCTCGGCGTCGAGGGCGCCGGCACGGTGGCAGAGACCGGCGCCGCGGTGAGCGCTTTCCGTCCCGGCGACCGTGTCATGCCCTTCCTCACCATCACCTCGGGTCTCTGCCGGCATCGCGTGTGCAACTGCGCGCTCGGCATGGACAACATCTGCCTCGATTTCGAGAAGCTGGGCGTGACCTGCTGGGGCACCTATGCCGAATACGTGAAGGTCTCCCACCACAACGTGCTCCGCATTCCAGACGGGGTCTCGGCGCTGGACGCGGCGGCAGGGCAGGTCGCCTTCGCCACGGCTTGGGAGCTGGTGGTGAAGAAGGCGCAAGTGCGACAGGGCGAGGACGTGCTCATCAACGCCGCCGGCAGCGGCGTCGGCTCGGCGGCGATCCAGTGCGCGCGCGTTGCGGGCGCCCGGATCATCGCCACTGCCGGCTCCGACGAAAAGCTCGCGCGAGCCCGGCAGCTTGGTGCAGACGAGGTCATCAACTACAACGAGACGCCTGCGCTCGGCGATGCCGTGCGCGAACTCACCGATGGGCGCGGCGTCGATGTCTGTATCGAGATGGTGGGCGGCTCGGTGCTGCAGCAGAGCCTCGACGCGCTTGCGCTCAACGGACGGCTCGCCACCTGCGGCGCGCACGCGGGCGAGAAGGTCGAGATCGACATGATCGAGTTTTTCCGTAAGCAGATCACCATGACGAGCTGCCACTTCGCACCGAAGTCAACCAACCACGAGGTCCTTCGCCTGATGGAGCAGGGTAAGCTCAGGCCGGTGATCGGAGAGGTCCTACCGCTGGCCGAGATGCGCACCGCCCACGAGCGACTTGCCGCGCGCGCCGTCTTCGGCAAGATCGTGCTCGAAGTTTAGCGGGGCAAACGATGGCCGAACTTGAACTGCGCAAAGTCGACCGCTGGCACCACCGGCGCGTCATTCTCGACGAGCTGAGCATGAAGGCGCCTTCGGGCCGCATTACAGCCATCCTGGGCGACGAGGAATCGGGCCGCCTCACGGCACTCAAGGTCATCGCCGGGATCGAGAAGCCACAGGGCGGTTCCATCCTGATCGACGGCGAGGAGGTGCTGGGGCAGCGCGAGGGGATTAGGGAAGCGGCGACGGTCTTCCGCTCGGCTGCGCTGATGCCCCACAAGACGGCTCTCGAGAACATCGCCTATCCGCTCAGGATTGCCCGCTTCGATCGGGAGACAATCGAGGCCCGCGTGCTTGCCGTGGGCGAGCACTTCGGGATCACCGACATTCTTGCGCAGCGTCCCAAGAAGCTCACTGATGTTCAGTGCTACCAGGTCGGCCTCGCCCGCGCGCTGGTGCGCGACCCCGGGGTCTACCTCTTCGAGCTGCCGACGGAGGAGGAGCCGGACATCCGCGCGCTCGCCATCTCCGAGATGCGGCGGCTCAAGGATGAGTTCGGCCGTACCGTGGTCTATGCCGCCGGAACCGCCGAGGAAGCGCAGGATCTCGCAGATTGGGTCGTCGTCCTCCATGAAGGGCGCAGGCTGCAAATGGGGAGTCCAGAGAGGATCGTCAAATGGCCGGCCTCGCGGCGGGTCGCAAAGCTCTTCGGCGCGAGGCTCCGCGCCGCGCGCGTGGAGGAAACGGAGGCAGATGCGGTCACGGTTAGCCTTAAGGACGGCGGCACCCTCACAATTCCATGGGAGAGCGACGAGGCGGCGGCCGGTGAGCGCGCCACGCTGGCCATCTGGCCGGAGCACATCGACCGCGAGGGCGAAACGGCCGCCTACCCGCCAGAGCACTGCTACCTGTTCAATGCGCGGGGGCACTTGGTGGCGGGTCCCTCCGGGCCACCGCCGAAGCCGAAACCGAAGCGCCGCTCCCGCCGGCGGTGAGCGGCGCTTCGGAGCTTCGCGCCCCTCTTCTTTGTGAGGCTCAGTTCCTTGTCTTGCCTCAGTATTTCTCGTGGATGACTCCCCAATAGCGCACAAATACCCCAATATATAGAGATAGTTTAGAGCACAACGACGATATGTTGTAAGTATTATTGCCGGCCGAAACATGCCGCAATCGGTGATTCATTGTGCGGGGCGAGCGGCCTCGTTGCCATTCATGCGTTGCCCGCACTAGAATGAAGCAGAAACGCCTGCCCCTAAAGGATTTTCCCTCAGATGATCGACCACGCCGCCGCGCGCCGCAATATGGTCACGGGCCAGATCATGACCAACCGAGTCACCGACGAGCGGCTGATCGATGCGATGGCGGAAATCCCGCGTGAGCGCTTTGTTCCGCACGCAAAGCGGGGCGTCGCCTACGTGGACGAGGACGTGGAAATCGCGTCAGGCCGTTACCTGATGGAGCCCATGGTGCTCGCGCGCCTGTTGCAGGAAGCCGACATAACGGCGAACGACATGGTCCTCGATGTCGGCTGCGGCACGGGCTACGCGTCGGCGGTCATGGCCCGCCTCGCCGCCACCGTCATCGCTTTGGATGTCGACGAGGCTCTGGCTGCCGAGGCCGAGAGTGCATTGAGCGCCGTCGGTGCCGACAACGCGATCGTGGTGACCGGCCCGCTCGCCGAGGGTTACGACCAACAGGCGCCCTACGACGTGATCCTGGTAGGCGGCGCGGTGGATCACCTGCCGCAGGCGCTTGCGGATCAATTGGCCGAGGCGGGCAGGATCGTGGGCGTCGTGCGCGAGCCCGGCGGGTTGGGGCAGGCAACTCTCTGGGCGCGGCACCGGGGTGCGCTCTCAAGCCGCAGCCTGTTCGAGGCGACGCTTCCGTCGCTTCCCGGCATCGCCCGGCCCATAAGTTTCGAGTTCTAGATCGTGGACGGCGAGGTGCCCGCGCTCTCGGTCGGGGAATTCGCGGCGCTGCGTGCGGGCGAGGGGCCTTACGCGCTGCTCGACGTGCGGGAGCCCTGGGAGGTGGCGATCGGCGCGCTGCCGGAGGCGTTGACCATCCCCATGAACGTGCTGCCCGACCGGCTCGACGCTCTGCCTGCGGACCGCCCGTTGGTGGTGCTCTGCCACCACGGCCAGCGCAGCGCCCAGGTCACCGCTTGGCTCCACAGGCGCGGCTACGATAACGCGGTCAACCTGGACGGCGGCATCGACGCGTGGTCGCGCACGGTAGACCCCGCCATGCCGACCTACTGAAAGGAGCGGCCCATGACCCACATTCGACGGCACTCCTCGATCGGAACGATCGCCCTCGGCGCCCTCGCGTGCGCGCTCTTCGCTGGCGTGTCGGCGCACACCCACGGCGCCGTCGCGCAGACCCTGGAGGAAGCGCTGGTCCAGGCTTACCAGACCAACCCGACCCTGCAGGCCGAGCGCGCCCGGCTCCGGGCGGTGGACGAGGAGGTGCCTGCGGCGCTGGCCGGCTGGCAACCCACGGTGGAGCTCGCCGGGGACCTCGGTGCCTCGTACAGCAAGACGGACGGCATGGTTCCCAACGCGGGCAGCCATAGCGTTGTGCCCTACGGAGCCGGGCTTACGGCGACAGCCCCCCTCTATCAGGGCGGTCGGGTTTCCGCCCAGATCGATTCGGCCGAGAGCCGGGTCAACGCCGGCCGGGCGCGGCTTCAGGCGGTGGAGCAGTCGATCCTGCTCAGCACGGTGACCGCCTACATGGACGTGCTCCGCTACGACGCCGAGATCGAGCTCAGCCGCAGCAGCGAGCGGGTGGTGGGCCGCCAGCTGCAGGCGGCGAGGGACCGGCTCGAGGTCGGCGAGGTGACGCGCACCGATGTGGCACAGGCCGAGGCCCGGCTGGCGCAGGCGGGTGCGGAGCGTGTGGCGGCCGAGGGCGGCATGATGTCTGCCCGCGCCATGTATCAGCAGGTGATTGGCCGCCCGCCTGGCACGCTCTCCTGGCCGCCCGTTCCCATGGGCCTGCCGGAGACGGAGGAAAACGCCCTGACAGCCGCAAACGACGCCAACCCGTCGATCAGGGCGGCCTCTTACATCGCGCAAGCGGCGCAGGCGGATATCGAGACAGCCGCCGCCGCGCTCAGGCCGCAGGTTTCCATCGTGGGCGATGTGCGCCAGCGCTTCGACACTTCGGACCTCATCGAGCAGACCACCGATGCCTCGATCAGGGCCAGCGTGCGTGTGCCGCTCTATCAGGGTGGCGCCGCGAGCGCGCGCATCCGCCAGTCGAAGCAGACCGCGGCGCAGCGGCTGCTCGAGCTCGATCAGTCCCGGCGCACGGTGCAGGAGCAGGTCTCTCAGGCCTGGAGAGCGCTCACGTCGGCGCGGGCGCAGATCGCCGCGTTCGAATCGCAGGTGGCCGCGGCAGCCGTCGCGCTGGACGGCGTCGAGCAAGAGACGCAGGTCGGCTTGCGCACCACGCTCGACGTGCTGGACGCTGAACAAGAGCACTTCAGGGCGCAGATCAACCTGGTCCGGGCGAAGCGGGAAGAGATCGTTGCCGCCTATCAGGTAAGGTCGGCGATCGGCGCGCTGACCGCACAGCAGCTTGGGCTTCCGGTCGACTTGTACGATCCTGAAGAGCATTATCGGAGCGTGCGCGGGAGCCCCGGAGGGTGGCTGTGGTCGGACGAATAATCGTTATCGACGCGGGAGAGTAAGGACATGGAGAAGCCGGCGCTGGCCGATCACCCGATCAATGAGGCGATGAAGCGGCGCTGGAGCCCGCGCGCGTTCGACCCGCGCCCCATGCCCCGCGCGGACATCCTCACGCTGCTGGAGGCCGCGCGCTGGGCAGCGTCGAGCTTCAACCAGCAGCCTTGGCACTTCCTGGTCGCGACCAGGGACCAGGAGGAACGGTTTGCGCAGCTACTGGACTGTCTGGTGCCCGGCAACCAAGTGTGGGCGCGGAACGCGTCGCTGCTCATCCTCACTGTGACCAAGCGCACCTTCGACCACAACAATTCGCCCAACAGCTGTTGCGTCCACGACATTGGCCTCGCCGCCTGCCAGCTCGTCCTGCAAGCTACGGAGCTAGGCTACGCAACCCATCAAATGGCCGGCATCGAGGCGGACAAGATCCGGGAGGTCTATGGCGTGCCGGAGGGCTATGACCCCGTGACCGGGATCGCCGTCGGCTATCCCGGAGACCCGGATACCCTCCCCGACGACCTCCGCGAGATGGAATTGGGCACGCGCACGCGGCGCCCCTTCAACGAGTACATCTTCGCCGACCGCTGGGGCCAGCCCGCCGGCTATTGACGGTTCCTACCTGGACAGGCACGCGCACCGCCCGCGCGAAGGCCGGCTGATCGATTTCGGAGCGGGGATGTCCGACTTCCACGTGAGCGTCGGCGAGCAGGTCAAGTTTTCCAAGACCGTCGGCGAAAGCGACGTCTACCTTTTCGCGGGCATCACCGGCGATCTGAACGGTCTTCACGTGAACGAGCAGTACATGTCCGAGACGTCCTACGGGCACCGGATTGCCCACGGGGCGCTGCTGGTCGGTTTCATGTCGACCACGTCCACCATGATGATTGACCGGTGCGTGGATCGGGGAAGCGACGAGACCCCCGTTTCCCTCGGCTACGATCGAATTCGCTTCACTGCACCGGTCTACATCAACGATACGGTAAGCGTGACCTACACGGTGGCCGAGGTCGACGAGGAGCGCCGCCGCGCGCGCTCCGACATCGAAGTGGTCAACCAGCGCGGCGAGACCGTCGCCGTCGCCCAGCACATCATCAAATGGGTGCCGCAGGCGTAGGCGGCGAGCGAGACGAGGGGAGCGGGTATGGCGCGTGCACTCTGGCAAGGGCAGGTCATCGCGGAGTCGGAGACGTGGGAGAGCGTGGAGGGCAACGTCTATTTCCCACCGGAGGCCGTGAACCGCGCGTTCCTCACGCCGAGTGAGACGACCACCGTCTGCGGCTGGAAGGGCACGGCCCATTACTACACGGTCGAAGTCGACGGCGAGCGCAACGCCGATGCCGCGTGGTATTACCCCGACCCCAAGCCGGCGGCCGAGAATATCCGGGACCATGTCGCCTTCTGGCGGGGAGTCACCGTCGAGACTTGAGGCCAGGGCGCCATCCGGCTGCGCACGCGCTCTCGCGCCGTAACGCGCGCAACAGAAAAAAGCAGGAGCTCCGATGCCTCGATACCTAAAGACCGGAATCAGCGATGCCGAAGCCGCGGAGGCCGACGAGAAGGTCCGCCGAGTCGTGGAAGACGCGTTGAACGACATCGCGAAGCGGGGCGATGCGGCCGTGCGCGAGATGTCGCTTAAATTCGATCGCTGGGAGCGCGAGGACTTCCGGCTCAGCGACGCAGAGATCGAAGTTTGCCTGGACCGGGTGCCGGAGCAGGACCGCGAGGACATCCTCTTTGCTCAGGAGCAAATTCGTAATTTTGCGCAGGCCCAGCGCGACGCGTTGCAGGATGTCGAGGTCGAGACCCTGCCGGGCGTGGTGCTCGGCCACAGAAACATCCCGGTCAACGCGGTCGGCTGCTACGTGCCGGGCGGCAAGTACCCGATGGTGGCGTCAGCCCACATGTCGGTGGTGACGGCCAAGGTGGCGGGTGTGGAACGCATCGCGACCTGCGCGCCGCCCTTCGAGGGCAGCCCCGCGCCCGCCATCGTTGCCGCCCAGCATCTCGCTGGCGCCGACGAGATCTATGTGCTGGGCGGCATTCAGGCGGTGGGTGCCATGGCGCTCGGGACGGGCAGCATCGCACCGGTGGACATGCTGGTGGGCCCCGGCAACGCCTTCGTGGCGGAGGCCAAGCGCCAGCTCTTCGGTCGCGTCGGTATCGACCTGCTGGCCGGGCCCACGGAGACCCTGGTGATCGCCGACGAGACCGTGGACGGCGAGCTATGTGCCGCCGACCTGCTCGGTCAGGCCGAGCACGGGCCGACCTCACCGGCAACACTGCTGACCAACTCCGAAACCCTCGCCCGTCAGACCATGGCCGAAGTCGAGCGTCAGCTCACCATCCTGCCGACGGCGGAGATCGCGGGCCAAGCGTGGCGCGACTACGGCCAGGTGATCGTCTGCGACACGTTGGACGAGATGGTGGCGGTGGCGGACGAGATCGCCGCCGAGCACGTGCAGGTGATGACCGAAGACGCCGACTGGTTCCTCGACCGCATGACCAACTACGGCGCGCTCTTCCTCGGCCCCCGCACCAACGTCTCCTACGGCGACAAGGTGATCGGCACCAACCACACCCTGCCCACGCGCAAGGCCGCGCGTTACACGGGCGGCCTCTGGGTCGGCAAGTTCCTCAAGACCTGCACCTACCAGCGGGTGCTGACCGACGAGGCCTCGACCATTGTTGGGGAATACTGCTCACGCCTCTGCGCCCTCGAAGGCTTCGCCGGGCACAAGGAGCAGGCGGATATCCGCGTGCGCCGTTACGGCGGCAAGAATCTTGCCTGATCCCACAGCAGAGGACGCGCTGCCGAAAACACCGTCGTTCCGACTCGACGGCAAGCGCGCGCTCGTCACCGGCGCGAGCCGCGGCCTCGGCCGCGCCTGCGCCGCCGCGCTCGCCGAGGCCGGTGCCCACGTCGTGCTCGCGGCGCGGGGGCGAGGTGAGTTGGAGCGCGTTGCGGGCGAGATCGAGGAGGCGGGCGGGACGACGGAGACGCTCGCGCTCGACATCGCCAACGTCGAGCGGGCTGCGGAAGCGCTCGCGGCACTGGGTCCGGTCGATATTCTCGTCAACAACGCCGGCGGCAATCGCCCGGCGTCGCTGCTCGACGTGACGGTTGAAGACTTCGACGCGGTGATGGGGATTAACGTGCGCGGCGCCTACTTCTGCGCCCAGGCGGTCGCGCGGGAGATGGTCGCCGCGAAGCGGGGCGGCGTCATCATCAACATGTCCTCTCAGATGGGCCATGTCGGCGGGCCGCGGCGCACGGTCTACTGCGCCACCAAGCACGCCATCGAGGGTATGACCAAGGCGATGGCCATGGATCTGGCCCCGTACAACATCCGGGTTAATGCCATTGGTCCGACCTTTATTTCGACCCCCATGACCCGGCCTTTTCTCGAAGACCCGGCGTTCAAGGAGGACACACTGAACCGTATTGCGCTCGGCCGTCTCGGCGAGACTTCCGACATTATGGGCGCGGTCGTGTTTTTGGCGAGCGATGCGGCCAGCCTGATAACGGGTGCCAGTCTGTTAATCGACGGCGGATGGACCGCGCAATAAAGTTATATTACTCAATAATTGTTATGTTCATGGCAGGCATGTGCCCCATCGTTGGGACAAATTACCCTATTATAACAGTGTTCTATGCGTCTATTTGCCGAAGAGATTCGGCGTATGCCTCTAATGTCTATGGGAATGCCAATTGAGCATATCGAATTATTCGATGCTTTAGATCGACGATTTGTATGCTATACAACTGCACAGAATCGATTCGCTTAAAATTCTCGGAGGTGAATTTATGGCAAGACGGTCTTCGCCCAAAATCGACGAAAACGCGCTAACAAAGGGGCAGAAACGCAAGCTCGACACGCTGCGCAAATCTGTGGGTGACGACATCGGCGAGCGCGCGTTCGCCGCGTGGCTCGCCACGCAACCGAAGCCGGAGGTGGTCGAAGAGGACCATGACGCCGCATTGATCGTCGATACGCTTTGGCCGTTCGTCCGGGATGGCACGCTGGCAATCCCGCGGGGCGGCTATCTGATCCGACGCGGGCGTCGTCGCGTTATCGTCGAGCCGCTGAAGCCATAACCCAATAGCTTCCGGTGCCGCCCGCTACTCGGCGGTGCCCATCTTCCGCAGCCGAGACTAGGACGAGGGCGTTCGCCTCCGTCTCTCCCGGCAGCCGGTCGCGACGCCAATTCGCAATTTGGAGAGCTACGGCGAGGAGTCGCGCGGACAGTAGAACCGCGGCGGTTCGCTGACACCCCGGACCATGGTGCGGTGCACAGGCGGATCGGCGCGAGGCATTGTCCGCGCCATGAACGCTCTGAACGCTTCCTCGCCCACCCACCACACCCTTCGAGGCCGCGCATGAGCGCGCTCGACGGCTGGATCGATATCTGCCGCGCCGGCAGCTGGCGTGACATCGCCGGCCACGAGGTAGCGATCGACGAGGCTCGCCTCGATCGCATCGTCGCCGCGCACGCCGCCGGCGATCCCGCGCCCGTCGTCGTGGGCCACCCGGAAGCCGACGCCCCGGCCTACGCCTGGATCGAGAGCCTGCGCCGCGTCGGCGACCGGTTACAAGCGACGCTGCGCGATATCGCGCCTGCCTTCCGCGACGCGGTTGAGGCCGGGCACTACGCCGGCCGCTCCATCGCGCTCCAGGGTGACACGCTCCGCCATCTCGGCTTTCTCGGCGGCCGGGCGCCGGCGGTGCCGGGCCTCGTGCCGACGTGTTTTGCCGCCGCGCCGGAGACGGTGATCGACTTCGCCGACAGCGCCGCCGAGGCTCCGCAGCAATCATCCGACGCTCAGCCCGACTCTCTCCGCGCCCCGGAGCCGAGAGGGGACGAAGATGGCAATGGCCTCGTCCCGCTCAGCGCGTCCCAGGCGCGGGGAGAGGCCGAGGAGGGCCATGAAGCTACCGATCATGTGGCGGGTAAGGAGAGCCAGTCTGCGGAGCAGCCCGGAGCGCGCGCCCGGCGCTTGAGGGAAATGAACGAACAAGAAACAGCGCTCGCGGCGCGTGAGGCAGCGTTGCTCGCGCGCGAGGCGGCGGCAGCGGCCGACGACAGGCGGCGGGCGGCCGAGGCGGCGATCGCGCCCCATGTGGATGCGGGCCGGGTTCTGCCTGCGGAACGGCCGGCCCTCGTCGCGCTGCTCGCCGCGCTCGGCGACGAACGAAACTCCGACGACGAGGGCGCCGCAGGCAGGCACGTCACCATCGCTTTCGCGTCGGCCTCGGGCGGCGAGAAGCGGATGCCGCCCGCCGCCATTCTGGAGCGGTTCATCGAGGGCCTGCCCATGCGCGTGGATTACCGGACGCTCGCGGGCGGCCCGGTGCCGGGCGCGTCGGCGTTCGCAGGCACTCAAGAGGATGCGGGCAAGGACAGCGAGCGGATCGCTGCCGAGGCCCGTGCGTTGATGGCGGCGGAGGCGGAGAGGGGCATGTCGCTCACCCCCGCCGAGGCCGTCGACCGGGCGCGCGCCAAGCGCGGGCTCGGCATCGAAGGAGGAACGCAATGAGTCATGTGCTGATGTGGCGGGCGGCGGATGCCGGCGGTGCCGTCGCCCCCCACCGAATCGTCAAGTACGGCGACGCCGACGGCAAGGTGGTGCAATCCGCCGCCGCCGCAGATGCCCACGTCGGGGTCTCCGGCCGGGCGTCGGCGGCCTCGGGCGGGCGTGTCGAGATCGCCCGCACCGGCATCGCCGACATCGAATACGGCGCCAACGTCGCACGGGGTGCGCTGCTCACCGCCGATGGCGACGGCAAGGCGGTAACCGCCGCCGACGGCAACCGCGTCATCGGCATCGCCGAGGTTTCCGGTGTCGCCGGCGACATCGGCCAGGTGCTTCTCGCCCCCGGCCTTCACTGAGGGAATCACCATGGATCTGCAAACCACCCAGCTTGCTTCCGGCCCCTACGAGGTCCAGACCCGGCTCACGCAGATCGCGCAGGCGGCGATGCCGTCCGGCCTGATCGCCGACGAGGTCTGCCCGCGCGTCCGCACCGGCTACAAGTTCACTTACACCACGCTCACCGAGGAGGACCTGCTCACCATCCCAGACGTGCGGGCCTCCCGAGCCGGGCGCCTCAATCAGGTCGAGTTCGGCGCCACGGACACCACCGCGAGCGTCGTCGACTACGGCCTCGAGGACCCGGTCCCCTCCCGCGACATCGAGGAAGCTCGAGCCCAGGAGGTCGCCTACGACCCGCTGGAGCAGGCCGCGATCTCGACCGCCGAGCTGGTGAAGCTCGCGCGCGAGCGGCGCGTGGCCGACTTGGTCACCACCGCGTCCAGCTACGCGGCGGGCCACTCCGCCACGCTCAACGGCAACGCCCAGTGGAACCACGCCAGTTCGAACCCGCGCAAGGCGATCCTGGAAGCGCTCGATGTGCCGCTGGTGCGCCCCAACGTGCTGGTTTTCGGCCAAAAAGTGTGGACCGCGCTCCGTCAGCACCCGAAGATCGTCGAAGCCGTGGCCGCCACCGGCGCCGGCGACCAAGCCTCCGGCATCGTCGCGAAGGAGGCGGTGGCCGAGCTCTTCGAGGTCGACCGCGTACTGGTCGGCATGGCCTGGTACCAGAGCGCCAAGCGCGGCCAGGAAGACACCTTCGCCCGCCTATGGGGTAAGCACGCCTGCGCGATTCACGTGCGGCGCGACATGGCGTCGTCCCGCGATCGCATGCCCAAGTTCTGCTGGACCGCCGATGCTCTCGGCGGGCTGCAGGTCGGCACCTACGAGGAGCCGGCGCGCGGCGTCAATCGCGGCTCGACCGTCGTCAAGGTCAGCGAATGCGTCAAGGAGTTGGTGGCTTACAGCCGCGCCGGCTACCTCTGGCGCAACGCGGTGGCCTAGCCCATGGCGCGATCCCTTTCCGCGCGTCCACCGGACCACCTGTGCGGCCTCGGCTATTCGCCAGCGGACCCGCGCCAGTCGGACGCCGAGCGCAAGGTCTGCTGGCATGCCGAGCGCCTGCTGAACATGGTCCACGCCTATTGCCAAATCCGCGATTCGTGGACCGGATGGTTGCGGGGCGCCGCCATGAGCCGCACCCTCTACGAGCGGATCGTGCCCGAGATGCGCGCGCTCCGGGGCGCCGAGCGGCGCGTCTTGGACACGCCGAGCGTGACCCTGCTTGCGGTGCTCGACTATGCCGCCCGCGCGCGCGAGGCGGTGCCGGCCTACACGCCACGCGAGACCATCGACTATCCGCAGCCGCCCGTTTCGGATGCGGTGCGGGAGGCGTGCGAGCGGATGAGCGCGGACGCCGAACAAGCCGCGCTCGCCGCCTGCCAAAGGAGCGCCCGCGAATACGCCGCCCGCATGACGCAGGCGATCGAGCGCGAGCGGGCGGAGGAAGTGCGGCGCCAGCAGGCGATGGTCGACGCTGGCGTGACCGAGACTCCAGAGGAGGCCGAGCGGGCGCAGGCCGCGTTGGAAGCGCGTATTGCGGTGTATGAGCGCGAGCGTCGTCGCGCGCTGACCGAGGCCGGACTCGGCCCCGACGGCGAGGCCGTGGACAAGGAGGCCGAGGCAACGGAGACGCCGGTACCCGAGGCGGGCCTGACCGTCACCTGGCGGGAAATGCGGTGCCGCTTTGGAAAGACATTCCTGGAGCCGACGGCGGAGACCGCACCGCCGTTCGCGCGCCGGCTTGTCCTGGTCGATCGCGGCACGCGCGGCGGCACGCTGCGCGCGTTCGGCGAGCCCGCGCTGAACGGCCGGCGCGAGACCATCAACGGCGTCTCCTTCCGCTTGGTTCATCGTCGCCGGGATCGATTCGAGGTCTCTCTCACTCCCACCCAAGTGCGGGAGATGCGGGGTCGCGCCGGGAGGCGCGCGGAATCAAAGGGCGCCGTGAGGCGCGCGGAAACATGACCTACGCCACCCGCGCAGACATGGAGGCGCGCTTCGGAGCGGAGGAGGCGCTGGACCTTGCGGGGATGCAGGCCGGGCGGATCGAGTCCGCGCTGGCCGACGCGGCAGCCGAGATCGACGCGGCGCTCGCCGCCGCCTACCGCCTGCCGTTGGTCGGAGGCTCTTGGCCGCGATTGGTGGGGATCGCCTGCGACCTCGCTCGGCGCGCGCTCTACGACGACGTCTCACCGGAGGAAGTGACCGCACGGGCCGAGCGGGCGCAGGCAGCGCTCGCCCGCCTCGCCTCCGGTGAGGAGGCGCTGCTGGACGGGGCCGGCCATCCAGTGCCCCGCCGCGACAAGGCGGTGCGCGGCGGCCCTGCTCCTGCCATCACACCCGACACCCTGGCGGGGTTGTGATGCACGCCCTCAAGCAGCGCAGCGATAGGGCGAGATAGTGGTTTCGCAAAGCGTCAGTGTCGAGATCGACGGCGCGGCGCTCAACGCCGCTCTCGCGCGTCTCGCGGCAGTGCTGGCCGATCCCTCCACCGTCATAGACCAGATCGGGCGCTACCTCGTCGCCTCAACGCTGCGACGCTTCGAGCGCGAGCGGGCACTGGACGGCTCGCCCTGGCTGAAAAGCGCCCGTGCACTTGCTGAAGGGGGGCAAACGCTCACCGATACCGGCCAGCTGCGCGGCTCGATCGCGCACACGGTCACCGACGGCGGACGCGCGGTCGAGGTCGGCTCGAACGTTATCTACGCCGCCATTCACCAGTTCGGTGGGCGCGCGGGCAGGGGTCGCAAGGCCAAAATCCCGGCCCGCCCCTATCTCGGCATCGACGACCGCGACCGGACCAACATCCTGCTTATCGTCTCGCGCGCGCTTGAGAGGGCGGGGACATGACCCTCGCCGCATTGGAAATGCACCTCGCCGACGCCATGGCCGAGCGCCTCGTCACGCTCGAGGGTGAGGACGGCGCGCCCGTCTTCGCCGCCGTGCTGAGCGCCCTCGATACTGCGGCACTCACGGCCTGGCCCAAGACTCCGGCGGCGCTGGTGCTGCCGGTCTCCGACGAAGCGGAAGAGAGCACGACGCGCCG
Source organism: Alphaproteobacteria bacterium (assembly GCA_022826345.1). The sequence goes on along the minus strand of JAJDVB010000166.1, from coordinate 19,319 downwards.
GGTCGAGAACCCGCCCGTGCAACACGTGGTCCGTGTCGGAGTCTCCGTGATGGTTGCGGCGCCCAACGACCGCACGGGCGCGCGCGGGCGCGGGCGCCTCTCCACCCTTCTTGCACAGGCCAGGCAGGCGCTCGCCGGCTGGACACCACCCGGCCAGCGGGAGGTCCTGTCCTTCCGTCGCGGGCGTCTGGTCTCGCTGGAGGACGGGCGCCTGCAATGGCTCGACGAATACGAAATCCGCCGCATCGCCCGCGCCGGCGTGGTGGAAGCGGAATAGGGGGACACGCGAATGACCGCGCGAAACATCGACAAGCGCACCGACAACATCGTGATCGGCGCCGGCGAGGTCTATCTCGACCTCCACGAGGCCGGCACGCCGACGGGCGAGCGCTATCTCGGCGATGCAGTGGGGGCCGCGCTGGAGATCACTACCGAAGAGACCACGGTCTTCTCCGGCTCGGGCCCGGTCGCGCGGGAGCTCGCGCGCATCGCCCGCAGCGTCAGCCGCACGGTAACGCTTACCCTCCACGACATCAGCCTTGAGAACCTGGCCCTCTTCACGGTGGGCGCGGTGAAGCACCTCGCCGCTGTCGCCCCGGTCTCGGGCGAACCTGCCGTCTTCCGGCCCGGCCGCTGGTATCAACTCGGCGGCGTGGCGCGGCCTGCGGGCGTTCTCAGCCTGGCCACGCCGGCCAGCAAGGCCGCGGCGATCAACGCCGTGACCGTCGAGTCCACGGCGAATGCGCCCGTCACGGCAACACAGGCGATCGCGGCCAAGCGCTTCGGCGACGGTGCGAGCGAGACCGAGCAGACCGGCCAGTACATCGTGGACTATGTCCGCGCCCGCATCTTCTGGCTGCCGGCAGACCATGCGCTCCATGAGCCGAAGGCGGGCATCGTGGACGGTACCGCGGTCGGGATCGACTACACGCCGGACGACGCAGCGCGTGACCAGGTGCAGGGCGCGCTCGGCCAGCTGATCGGCGCCTTTCGCTACATTGAGGACTCGGCCGAGGGCCGGGGGCGAAACATCTACGCGCCGCGCTGCTCGATCCAGCCCGCCGGCGGACTGACCCTGCTCGACGGGCGCTCATCCGAGCAGCAAATCCGGCTCGCCGTCTCGATGCTGGAGCCCGGCGGCGGTGAGCCCGCGCTCTATATCGACGGGCAGGCCGCGTGATGGGCGAGGAACACGAGCTTGAGGTGCTGTTCCCAGACCGCGAGGTGACCGTGCGGGATCCGGACTCAGACACAGCGGTCGCGCTCACCGTGCGGGAGTTCCGCTTTCGGGAAGGGCTGGAAGTGACGGCGCTGGCTCGGCCTCTGATTGCCGCGTTGGCAGGCCTAGTCCCCGATCGGGCCGAGGACGAGGGGCCGGACGCCCTGGCGATCGAGAGCGCACTTGCCGCCCACGCCGCTCTCTGGCTGGAGCTCGCCGCCCGCGCCAGCGGCCGGGATGCGGCGTGGCTCGCCCGCCTGAGCGATGCGGATGGTCGCGCGCTCTCCGAGGCGATGTGGGCGGCGAACGGCGGATTTTTTTTGCGCCGCGTAGCGGCTCAGGTGGCAGTGCAGATGCGCGGGCCGAAGGTGAGCCCGTGCCGCTCCACCGCGTGCTCGCCGCCCTCGTCCGCGCCGGCCATGGACGCGGCCACGTCGACCTCAGCGAGCGCCTGACGTGGCGCCAGATCGTCCTCTTCTATCGCGCGGCGACGGAATGAGCGCCCGGCGATTGAACAAGATGGCGCATCAGGAGCGCCGGGCCGGAGGCGTCGCGCCGAAGGCGCGCGACATGCTTGTCGCACGGCCACGCGCGCAGGTGCGCGCAATGCGACTGAGGAAAACGAATAATGCCGGGTGATCTCGAGCTCGCGCTCCGTGTCCGTGCGGACATGCAGGAGGCGCTGCAGGGGATCGGCGCGCTCAATCGGTCCCTCGAGGATACGGCGCGCCGGGGTGACGAGGCCGGTGCCTCATTGACTGGCGCGGCGGGCTCAACGCAGGCGTTCACGTTGGCGCTCGGCAGCCTCGGACGAGAGAGCGAGAGCACCCTCAACCAGGCCAGGGACGCGGCCGAGAGCGCCTTCGGCGCAATGGAGTCCGCGCTCACGCGTTTCGTGACCACGGGCAAGCTCTCGTTCTCCGGCTTCGTCGATTCCGTGATCGCCGACCTCGCCCGAATCGCGACGCGCCGCTTTATCGTTCAGCCGCTCGCCAATGCCCTGTTTGGCGCGTTCGGCGGGGGGAGCGCTCCCGGTGCCGACCTGTTTGGCCGGTTGCAGGCTGGCGTCGGCCACCAGGGCACCATCGCCGGCCAGCTCGGCGGCGTCTCTCGCACCGTGCCGGCCGGCGTCTTCGCCCTTGCACCGCGCTTCCACTCTGGTGGAGTCGCCGGCCGTCGGCCGGACGGCGGCATCGCCGGCCTGCGGCCGGGCGAAGTGCCGATCATCGCGGAGCGCGGCGAGATTATTCTGCCGCGCGCCTCTGGCGCGACTCTCCCGCGCGGCGCGCCCTCAATCGAGATCAATTTCGAGAATCGCGGCACGCCGCAGCGCGAGGTGAGCCGCGAGGTGCGCCTCGACCCGCGCGGCATGATCGTCACCGTCGTCACCGAAGACCTCGACAACGGCGGGCCGGCGTCGCAGGCCATCGCGCGCCGCTTCGGGCTCAGGAACGCCGTCGCATGAGAGTCTTTGCTTTCCCTCAATCGCCGGGCGCTCGCTCCGCTCGCTTGGCTTTCGCGCCATTCGGCGCGGCGCGCTTACGCGCGCTGCGGGCCGCTTCGCGGCCCGGCGCCCGTTGCCGCAAGGGAGCGGTGCGGTGAGTCAGGGTGGGTTGGTCTGGCCCGATTATGTCGCCGTCGAGGCGGACGGCTACGCCGTCGCCGACGATCCCGACGTGGCGCGCACGCCCTTCGACGACGGCTTCGTGCGCCAGGAACGCCGCTTCGCGTCCGCGCTCACGGTGCTCAGCCTCACGGTGCTGATCGCGAGCGACGACGACTATGAGCGCTTCCGCGCGTGGACGCAGGACTGCGCCCATCGCTGGTTCGCCTGGACCGCACCGGAAAGCGGCACCGTCACGCAGGCGCGCGTGCGCGGCGGCACCGGCGGCATCGAATACACCGCGCTCGTCGGCGGCGACGGCCGGCGCACGTGGGAAGCGGCCCTCACCCTCGAAGGCGTGAATCTGTGAAGATTCTTCATTTCCCTCAATCGCCGGGCGCTCGCTCCGCTCGCTTGGCTCCGCGCTTCGCGCGCGGCGCGTGCGCGCCGTCCGGGCCTGCGGCCCGGTCCCGCTCATGTTCAACGGAAGGAGTATGAAACGATGCCTATCTCTGCGGCGGAACAGAACCGGGCGGCGCTCGCCATCGCGAACGCCGGCGACGATTACCTCGCGCTCGCGAGCGGCAACCCCGGTGCGAACGGCGCCAACCTGATCGCGGCCGCCGGGCGCGCCGAGATCAACCTCGGGCGCGAGAACGCGGACCCGGCCGGCGAGGTGAAGAACCTCGCGGCGGTCGACTTCCAGCCCACCGGCCTGGTCCAGAACGCCACGCACTTCGCCATCATGGACGCCGCCGCCGGCGGCAACGTGCGCGCCTGGGGCGAGCTCACCGACGGCACCGGCAGCGCCACCACGGTCTCGCAACAGGCGACCGACGACATCCTGCGCGTAGCCGCCGGCGCCGTCATCGTGCGCATCCCCGCCGGCACCATCTGATCTAGCCCTCAAGCAGCGCAGCGGTAGGGCAACCGGCGAGCCGGCGCATGACGCGGCAGGTTCTCGACCTCACCGGCCTGGACCAGCAAAGCGGCTGGCAGGGCGCCGCCCTGATCGATCCTGCCTTCATTGAAGGCGGAGGCGTTGCCTATCTGCGCTATGTCGAGCGCCTCGGGAACAGCATTCGCATTCGGCTTGCGGCGACCGAAACTGACGACCCACTCGACGCCGGCCCTGAGTTCACCGCCGCGCTTGAGACACACGACGAGGCCATCAGCCTCGTCGGCACCGACGGCGCGACCCTCACGCTCAAAGGCCCCGGCCATCCGGGCAACAACTTCGCCGACGCGAGCGAGCCCTACTTCTGGACGCCGGACAACAGCACCGCGATGGTCTCGTGGTTCGTCGGCCGGTCCGGCAACTTCACGCTCACCCTGGACGACGGCATCGCGCCCGTGGTCGCGGTGGGCGGCGCGGCCGCCGCCGGCGTGGCCGAGGCCGCCGCCACGGTGGCGCAGGTGGCGACGCTCACGCTCGCGGACTTCGACACGGCCGGGCTTGAGGTCGACATGCTCGCGCTGCTCCGCGCCGGCGCCGGCGACACCATCTTCGCCCTGCCGCCGCGCGGCCACGCGGGCGCCATACTCGATGGCGAGATCGGCATCGGCGCGACCGACGCCATCATCACCCGGATCAGGCGGCGTAACGGCAACACTCTCGTCATCAACGACAACGATCCGCTCTCGCTCGCCGACTACTTCGGCGCCGGCGGCGACGGCGCCGATCTCACGCTCTACATCCAGACCACGGCCGGCGTCGGCAGCTTTCCCGTGTCCTCGGCCGACGCCGCAGGCTCTGGCTTCATTCGGCTCCGCTCGCTCGGCGCCGATCTCGATGCGATCGTCGACGCCATCGCCGACGGCCAGAGCTTCATCATTGCGTTCGCGCGCGCGGCCGCCACCGAGATCGCGGTGAGCGGCACGGCGGCTGCCGGCGCGGCCGAGGCTGCCGCCACGGTGGCGCGCATCATGCCCGCCGTCCGCCCGGTCGCCGGCCTGGTCGAGGCCAGGGCGCCCGCTGCCTTCGTCACTGTCCACCTGGTGCCGACGCTCCGCATTCGCGGCCGGGCCTCCGCCGGCGAGGTAGAGACTCGCGCCCGGCTCGCGCGCATCGGGCATCTGCTCGTGCACGGCACCGCCGCGAGCGGCGCGCCGGCGCTGTTCGCCCACATCGCCCGCGTGCCGCCGGCCGCCGAACAGTACGCCCGCACGATCCGCGAAAGCGCGCCCGAGCGGCGCCTGCTGACCGCGCTTGAGATACGGCACCCGGCGGTCGCGGACCCGGTGCGCGTGGTCAACGATACTGAGGACCGCACGATCGAGGGCAACCGCTACGTGGCGCTCCGCTTCGATGCGCGCCTCGCCGACGACGTGGAAGGGCAGGCGCCGCAGGCTGAGCTCGCCATCGACAACGTGGGCCGCGACCTCACGCAATGGCTGGAAGCGGCGGGAGGCGGCACCGGCGCCACCGTGCGCGTGCTGCAAGTGCTCGACATCGACGATCCGCCGGTCGAGTGGGAGCTCACGATGGACCTTGCCGGCGTGGCGGTGGACGCCGAGCGCGTGACCGCGCGTTTGGGTTTCGACCCGCTGCTCGGCCGCGCCGCCGTGACGCTGCGCCACGATCCGCAGACCTCGCCGGGGCTGTTTTGAGCACGGCCGTCGCACGTCTATGGATCACCGGCGCCGGGCCGCAGGCCCGGACGGCGCGCCAGCGCCGCGCGCCGAAGGCGCGGAGCCAAGCGAGTGGAGCGAGCGCCCGGCGATTGAGGGAACTGAATAGAGTCCGCGCGCCCGGCGCTGGATTGGCACCATGACGGGTCACCCTCACTGGGCGGAGGCGTGGCTCGGGCGGCCGTGGATTGCCGGCGAGCACGACTGCGCCGACTTCGTGGTGGACGTGCTGCGCGTCGAGTTCGGCCGCGCGCTCGACCTTCCGGTCCATGTCGCGCCGGAGGCGCGCGGATCGGCAGGCGCGCGTGAACGCGCGACGAGCGTGCGCGGGTGGGACCGCCAGATCGCGAGCCTGCGCGAGCGCTACGCCCGTCCCACGGCCTCGCCGCGCGACGGCGACGGCGTGCTGATGGTGGCGAAGGGCGCGCGGCGCCTGCGCCGCTATCACCTCGGGCTCTGGGCCGGAATCGGCGGCGTCGCCCACGTGCTCCATTGCCAGGACGGCGCCGGCTCGATCCTGCATCCCATCCGCGACCTCAGCCTGCGCGCGCTTGAGCTCGAAGGGATTTATAGGTGGCGGTAGGGCCGGATTCGGACATGAGCGCGCTACCGCTGTGCTGCTTGAGCGCGCCCACAGTCACCACCGACATTTGGCCCCATCCGCTCACGGCCGCCGGCCGCGAGACCCGCCCCGCCGTCGTGCCACCGGGCGCCACGCTCGCCGATGTGGTGGCGGACGCGCTACCGCTTCGCTGCTTGAGCGCGCCTGCCACGATTGCCACCTCGATCGATGGCCGCGTGATAGCCCGCGCGGCCTGGGCCGAGACCCGGCTCCGCGACGGGCAGATCGTCACGCTCCGCGCCGTCGCCGGCGACGGCGGCGACAAGAACCCGCTGCGCGTCCTGCTCCAGCTCGCCGTGATCGTCGCCTCCGTCTTCGTGCCGCCGCTCATCACCTCAAGCCTGCTCGGCCAGGCCGCGATCGGCGCCGCCATCACCGTTGTCGGCGGTCTCGTCATCAACGCCATCGCGCCGCTGCCTTCGCCAGATACCGCGCAGGCGGCGCGCGCCGAGCCGGTCTACAGCCTCACCGGCGGCGCCAACCGCGCACGCGCCTATGAGCCCCTGCTCCTGGTGCTCGGCGAGCACCGCGTCTTTCCCGACCTCGGCGCTGCCGAATACACCGAGATCGTCGGCGACGATCAGTTCCTCCACCAGATATTCCACTTCGGCCTCGGCTCGCTCGACGTGGCCCAGCTCAGGATCGGCGACACGCCGCTCGACGCCTTCGAGGAGGTGCAAACCGAGTTCGGCGACGCGCAAGGCCGCATCGCGCTCATCGCCGGCAACGTGGACACCGAGGCCGGCGCGGCGCTGGACGATACCGCCTTCGTCGAGCGCGCCACCGCGCCCGGCACGCAGCGCATCGGCATCGACCTTGGCGGGCGCCTCTTCCGCGTGAACGAGCGCGACGGCGCGGTACAGGGCCACAGCGCCGATATCGAGATCGAATGGGAGGCGCCGGGCGTGGCGCTCCAGCGGCGCACGGTCACCCTCACGCACGAGCGCCAGACCCTGCTCAGGCGCACCCTCGCCTACGACCTGGGCAGCGCCCGCGACTGGACCGTGCGCGTGCGCCGCACGAGCCAGCCCAGCACCGACGAGCGCACCTTCGACGATCTCGCCTGGACGGCGCTGCGCTCCTACCAGCCGGACGAGGCCGGCTATGAGGGCCAGACCCGCCTCGGCCTGCGCATCCGCGCCTCGGGCCAGCTCAGCGGCCGGCTCGACCGCCTCTCCGCCATCGTCCGCCAGAAGGTGCCGACCTGGGACGGCGCGGCCTGGACCGGGCCGATGCCGTCCTCCAATCCGGCTTACCTGTTCCGCTGGTATGCGCGGGGCGTGCGCATCGGCGGCCGCCTGGTCGCCGGCCTTGGCCTTGCGCCCGGCCGGACCGACGACGACGCCCTGATCGAGTGGGGCGCCTGGTGCGCAGCCCAAGGGCTGCGCTGCGACATCGTGCTCGACCGCGCGATCTCCCATGCCGAGGTGCTGACGCTGATCGCCCGCTGCGGCCGGGCCGCCGTCACCTGGCAGACCGGCAGGCTCGGCGTGATCTGGGATGCGGCCGGGCGGCCGGCGACGGCGCTGGTGACGCCGGGCAACATCGTGGCCGGCTCGTTCCGCGTCGAATACGCCACCGGCCAGGCGGCCGAGGAGGTCGCGGTGCGCTATATCGAGCCCGCCCTCGACTGGCAGTACAACACGCTGAGGCGCACGGTGCCGGGTGCGGGCGCGCAGCCCGCGTCCACGGCGACGATCACGCTTCATGGCGTCACCGGCCGCGCCCAGGCAGCCGTCGCCTGCAACCTGCAGGCCGCGCGCCAGGTCTACCATCGCCGCCGGCTGATATGGGAGATGGCGGCGGAGGGATTGTCGCTCGCGCGCGGCGACGTGGTGACCATCACCCACTCGCTGATCGACGGCGGCGCCGCCGGCCGGCTCACCGGCGGCAGTGCTGATCGGGTCCGCCTCGATCGCAGCGTCGATCCCGGCACCGGCACGGGCGCGCACCTGCTGTTGCGCCTGCTCGATGGCACCGTGCACCAGACGGCGGTCTCGCGCCCGCCGGGAGAATCCGGGGAGGTGGCCGCGCTGGTGCTGGCGACGCCGCTTCCGGCCGCACCCGGTGCCGACGACGACAATGCGCGCGATATCCTCTGGCGGCTCTACGACGACGCCTTGCCGCCGGCGCGCGCGCGCATCGTCGCCGTGCGCCCCAGCGGCGATCGCCACGTCCGCTTCGTCGCGATCGACGAGGTGGACGCCTACTACGACGCCGCCACCGCCGATCTCTCGGCGCCCTTCCCGGACCTTGCCCCGCGCCCGCCCCGCGTCCTCGATATCGCCATCGCCGAGACCCTGGTCCGCGTCGGCGCCGGCTTCGCGGTCGAGATCGAGGCCGCGCTCACCGTCGCCGGCGACTGGCGGGGCGGCGTGGTGCGCGCCTCCGTGAACGGCGAGGCGCCCCGCACCGTGGCCCGCCTGGTGGACGGCGAGACCCGCGCGCGCTGGCTGGCGCCGCCCAGCGGCGCGCTCACCGTGATCGTGACGCCCGGCACCGAGGCCGCGCCCTCCGGCCCACCCTACACCGTGAGCCATGAGATCACGGGCTCGCTTGCGCCGCCCGGCGCGCCCACCAACTTCCTGATCGACGTGCTCGGCGACGGCACCCGGCGCCTGCGCTGGACCCCACCCGCCGATATCGATCTCGCCGGCGTGCTGATCCGCTTCGCCCCGGTCGGTGTCGGCACTCAGGTTACATGGCAGGCCATGATGCCCTTGCACCGGGGACACCTCACCGCGTCGCCGCTTGAGACCGTCGAGCCGCCGCCGGGCGAGTGGATATTCTCGGCCCGCGCGATCGACGCCGGCGGGCGGCTGTCGGACGAGGTGCGCATCCTGGCCGAGCTCGGCCCGCAGCGGCTCGGCGACGCCCTGTTCTGGCGTTGCCCGGCCGCCACCGGCTGGTCCGGCACCATCGCCGGCGCAGGCCGCTCCGACGACGGCCGCGACGCGCTCGAAGGTATCGGCGACTACACCTGGGCCGACCTCACCACCTGGGCGGACTGGCAATCCTGGGGCGCCGGCAACGGCGCGGACGCGGCGACGGAGATCGTCTACACCGAAGACCCCATCGACCTGGGCGGCCCCTTCGACGTGGCGCTGCGCTGGTCCGGCGAGACCGCAGGCGATCGCGTCTTCGAATACCGCGCCGGCGCGACCGAGGCCGCGCTCCGGGCCGCCGCATGGATGGCCTATCCCGCAGGCACCACCGTCGCCGCGCGCTGGCTGCAGGTGCGCTGGCGCATTACCGGCGATGGCACCATCGTGCTCAGCCTCGATCACGTGTGTTGGTCGGTGCACGCGCCGTCGGCCGAGCGCAAGCTGCTCGACCGCAACACGGCAGACTGGCAGGGCACGGCGGCGGACGGGCGCATCGTGCCCCACGATCTCGGCCTCGCGACCGACCTCGACATCACCCTGCAATCGGTGGGCGCGGGCTGGACCTGGACCCTCGTCTCGAAGAACAACCCGACGCGCATCCGCATCTATGACGGCGCCGGCAACCCGGCCGACGCCCTGGTCGATGCCGTCGTGCGCGGCGTCGAAGCATAGGAGTCACACATGCCCTGGCCCCCGGACGACATCTCGACCGCCGGCGTCAACGCGGAGACCGATCGCCCGCCGCGCGCGGAGTTTTTCAAGGTATTCCAGCACGTCAGGACCATGATTCAGGCGCGCGGCAACGTGGACGGCGTGGCCTCGCTCGACAGCCGCCGCCGCCTGCTCGACGCCGAGCTCGGGCGCGGCGTCGCGGGCGGCGTCGCCTCGCTCGATGGCACCGGCCGCGTGCCGAGCGCGCAGCTCCCGCCGGCGCCCGCGCCGGTGGCCGGCGTGCCGCCCGGCACGATCATGCTGAACGCCGGCGCGGCCTCGCCCTCCGGCTGGTTCCGGTGCACCGGCAGCGCCGTCAGCCGCACCACCTTCGCCAATCTGTTCGCCGCCATCGGCACCCGCTACGGCGCCGGCGACGGCGTGACCACCTTCAACATCCCCGACCTGCGCGACCGCTTCGTGCTTTCGTCCGGCAATGCCTATGCCTTCGGCTCCACCGGCGGCGCGGCCGAGCACAGGCTCACGGTGGACGAGATGCCCGAGCACTTCCACCACCTGGCGGCCGACGAGAACGTGGGCATCGGCCCGCTGGTGACGGCGGCCGAGCAGGTCGCCGCCGACTACTCGCCGCAGCAGGCCTTCGACGAGAAATACAGCCTGCAGGGCAGCAGCCTGGAGGCCACCCTCGGCCGCAGCGCCGCTGTGGGCGGCGGGCAGGCCCACGACAACATGCCGCCCTATATCGTGCTCCACTACATCATCAGGACGTGAGCGGCGGGGGCGGGCGCGGTCCAGCGTTCAGGTCACGGCGACGGCGTCAATCTCCACCTTCCATTCGGGCCGTACCAGCCCGGCCACGACGATTGTGGTCGACGCGGCCTTGTGGTCGGCGCCCAAGTGCCGTTTGCGCGCGGTCGCGAGCAGCGGCACGTAGTCGGCATCGAGCATGTAGGTAATGGTCCGCACGACATTGGCCGTGGTCATGCCCGCATCGGCGAGCACGGCCTCGATGTTGCGCCAGACACACTCGATCTGCGCCGCCACGTCGTCGGGCACGGTGCCGTCGGGTTCGACACCGATCTGCCCCGAAACGTGCAGCAAGCGCGACACGTTGACCGCCTCAACGCCGTGGTCGTAGTGACCGAACGGTGGTGCGATATCGGTCGGGTTGTACGTCTTCAACACGGTGACCTCCTGATACTGTTGCACGGGATCGTCGCGTCATCGGTCGCTGTCGTTTAGCCTGGAGAGTACGATGTTTTCGCTGAAAGGGCGGAACGCCCTCGTCACGGGAGCGGCCGGCGGGCTCGGCAGCGCAATCGTTGAGGCGCTGGCCGAGACCGGGGCAGACGTCGCGATCACCGATATCGATAAGGCGGCTGCGGCCTCGACAGCCCACGCCGTCACGGCCCGCTTCGGCGGCCGGCGGTTCCCGGCAATCCACTGCGACGTGACAGACGAGGTGAGCGTGCGCGGCGCGTTTGCCGAGGCCGAGGAGGCGCTCGGTCCGATCGACACACTGGTCAACGTCGCCGGTACCTTCCACGCGGTGCGCTTCGAGGAGATGAGTCTTGCGGCATGGCGTGCGTTGCTGGCCTGCCACCTCGACGGCACCTTTCTCTGCACGCGGCAGGTGCTGCCCGGCATGCTGGCGCGCGGTTTCGGGCGGATCATCTGCACGTCGTCGGTCGCAGCGGCGGGCGGGGTCGCCTACGAGGTCGCATACGGCGCGGCGAAAGGCGGCATCGACGGGCTGGTGCGCTCGCTGGCGCGGGAAGTGGGCGGGCGCGGCGTTACGGTGAACGCAATTGCGCCTGGCTACTTCGATACGCCGGTGAATGTCGCAAAACCGCCAGAGGAGAAGGCGCTGCTCACGCGCAACATCCCGGTCGGTCGTTTCGGCAGTCCGGCGGAGGTCGGCGCGCTCGCCGTCTATCTCGTGTCGGACGAGGCTGCCTATACGACCGGCCAGATCATCAGCCCCAACGGCGCCTTCACCTACGGCAGCGCCGACCTGGAAAGTCGCTGAGCGCGCGGACGGGGGCGGCTAGGCGGCCTTCCGCGGCCCTATGGGGCAATGCGCTTCGCGCTCTACCAGGTCGTAGACGAAGAGGAACTTGGCGATGCCGGTGAGCACCGCCGCCACCATGCCGAGTTCGAAGATCTCGCCGTCGTCGAAGTGTGCCGAGAGATCGGCGTAGAGGGCGGGCGTGAGCTGCCCCTCCATGTTGGTAAGCACCATCTCGGCGCCCAGCCGCAGCACCACGCGCTCCCGCTCGTCGAAGACATCGCTCGTATCGTTCATGATGCTGTCGAGCTGAGCGTCGGTAGCGCCCGCGCGCCGCGCCGCTTCGACGTTGCCCTTGTTGCAGAAGGCGCAGCCGTGGGTCATCGAGAGCCGGTAGCGCAGCAACTCCTTGATTCTGACTTCGACGCGGCCGCCGTAAAAGACGCCCTCGTAGAAGCTCTTGAAATACCACTCGAGCATGTGGGGCGCGTTCGCGCCGATCTCGAAGAACGTCGCGTCGCCGCCTTTGCTCTCCTGCAGCGCGCGACTCTCCTGGTATGCCTCGCGCAACCAGCCGTCCATGGCGTCCGGCGCGACCCTTTGCAGCAACGGATTTGGCACGCTCACCTCCTTCAGCTCATCGTCGTCCGTCCGCATGGACCATGACTCCGGCGCGACGACAGAACTTAGTCGTCCGCGTCCTTCAGGGCGGCGATGACCTCGTCTGGCTCGGCGCGCCTGGTGTAATCGGCATCGACGAAGGCCTTGAGCACCTTGCCGCCCTTGCCGATCACGAAGGTCGCCGGCACCGGCAAGGTCTGGCTCCCTTCGCCGTTGGAGGTCTCCAGGTCGATGCCGAACCCCTTGTAGAGGTCGTTGACCGCATCGGGCAGGCGGAAGGTGAGGCCGAAGGCGCTCGCCACCTTGTTGCCATCGTCGCTCAGAACCTCGAAGCCGATCTCGTTCTTCTCTTGGGTGGTGAGCGCGTTGTCCGGCGTCTCCGGCGAGATCGCGACCAGGCGCGCACCGAGCGCTTCGATCTCCGGCAGCCGGTCCTGCAGCGCCTTCAGCTCGATGTTGCAGTAGGGGCACCAGCCGCCGCGGTAGAAGGAGACCACGACGGGTCCGTCCCCCCACAGCGCCTCGGAAGCGACCGGCTCGCCCTGGGCGTTGGGCAGCGCGAACTCCGGGGCGGCGCTGCCCTCTTTGGCGCTTTGCTCGGCAATGCCGGAGGCGATGAGGTCTTTCGTGGCCCCCTGCATGGTGGCAAGGGTCTCAGGCGGAAACCTCTCCACGGAAGCGGCCCGCAGCTTGTCCAGCTCGTTCTTCAGCGACATGCGCTCGATCTCCCTCGATTATCGTTTGAATGCACTGAGTTGTCAGTGCCCCTTCAAGCAGAAATTGGGCCGGGAAGTCCAGGCCCGCGCAGCACGCGCGGGTGGCCTGCGCCCGGCCGTTTCACACCCGTCTCGGGCGGTTGCGCGGGTCCGGTGAGTGTGATACCACTCCCCCGCCTTGTCCGGGACGGGCGCCCGCGAGGCTTTTTTTGCGGCCGCGCCGCAGGCGGCAACGGGCGCCGTGGCGCATCCGAAGCGAACCTAGGGAGTAGCGGTGGCTGGTCAATCGGTCGGCGGAGCCGGTCTCGCGGATCGTTACGCGACCGCGTTGTTCGAGCTCGCCCTGGAGCGCAATGCGGTCGAGGAGATCGAGCGCGACCTTGAGGCCATCCGCGATCTGGTGGACGGCAGCGACGACCTGAAGCGCGTCGTCCGCAGCCTGACGCTTACCCGCGCGGAGCAGGGGCAGGCCCTGGACGCGGTGCTGGAGCGGATCGGCACCAGCCAGTACGTCAGGAACTTCGTCGCGCTGCTCGCGCGCAACCGGCGGGTCTTCCTGCTGACCGACATGATTGCGGCATTTCAGGCGAAGCTCTCCGATCATCGCGGCGAGGTGTCGGCGGAAGTCACCTCCGCCGTGCCGCTCAAGCCCAACCATCTGGATGCGGTGAGGGACGCGCTGCGCAACATCGTCGGCCGCGACGTGGCGCTCGAGACCCGCGTCGATCCATCTTTGATCGGCGGGCTCACGGTGCGTGTCGGCTCGCGCATGCTCGACAACTCGCTCAGGACGAAGTTGCAGAATCTCGAATTGGCGATGAAGGGAATCTGAGATGGATATCGGCGCCGCCGAAATTTCGGCAATCCTGAAGGAACAGATCGCCAATTTCGGCTCCGAGGCCGATGTCGCCGAGGTTGGCCAGGTGCTCTCAGTCGGCGACGGCGTGGCCCGGGTCTACGGGTTGGACAACGTCCAGGCCGGCGAGATGGTCGAATTCCCCGGCGGGATCAGGGGGATGGCGCTGAACCTCGAGACCGACAACGTCGGTATCGTGATCTTCGGCGAAGACCGCGACATCAAGGAAGGCGACATCGTCAAGCGCACCGGCACCATCGTCGACGTGCCGGTGGGCAAGGGGCTGCTCGGGCGTGTCGTCGACCCGCTCGGCAATCCGTTGGACGGCAAGGGCCCGATCGAGGGCGCGGATCGCCGCCGGGTCGAGGTCAAGGCCCCCAGCATCATTCCGCGCCGCTCGGTGCACGAGCCGGTGCAGACCGGGCTCAAGGCGCTCGACGCGCTCGTGCCCATCGGGCGCGGCCAGCGCGAGCTCATCATCGGCGACCGCCAGACCGGCAAGACCGCAGTGGCGATCGATACCATCATCAATCAGAAAGAGGTGAACGCCGGCGACGACGAGTCGCGCAAGCTTTACTGCATCTACGTTGCGGTGGGGCAGAAGCGCTCGACCGTGGCGCAGATCGTCAAGACCCTCGAAGAGTACAACGCGCTGGAATACTCCATCGTCGTCTCCGCGTCTGCGTCCGAGCCCGCGCCGCTGCAGTTCCTGGCTCCCTATGCCGGCTGCACCATGGGCGAGTACTTCCGCGACAACGGCATGCACGCGGTGATCTTCTACGACGATCTCTCGAAGCAAGCCGTGGCCTACCGCCAAATGTCACTGCTGCTCCGCCGCCCGCCGGGGCGCGAGGCCTATCCCGGCGACGTCTTCTACCTCCATTCCCGCCTGCTTGAGCGCGCGGCCAAGATGAACGAGCAGAACGGTTCCGGCTCGCTCACCGCGATGCCGGTGATCGAGACCCAGGCCAGCGACGTCTCGGCCTATATCCCGACGAACGTCATCTCCATCACCGACGGGCAGATCTTCCTCGAGACAGAGCTCTTCTATCAAGGCATTCGGCCCGCGATTAACGTCGGCCTCTCGGTGAGCCGGGTGGGCTCCGCCGCGCAGGTGAAGGCGATGCGGCAGGTGGCCGGACGGATCAAGCTGGAGCTCGCCCAGTACCGCGAGATGGCGGCCTTCGCGCAGTTCGGCTCCGACCTCGACGCGGCGACGCAGCGGCTGCTCAATCGCGGCGCGCGGCTGACCGAGCTGCTCAAGCAGGACCAGTTCGCGCCGATGGCGGTGGAAGAGCAGGTGGTCTCCATCTTCTCCGGCGTGCGCGGCTATCTCGACGGCATCAATGTCGGCGACGTGACCCGCTTCGAGAGCGAGTTCCTTGGCAACATGCGGGCCAACCACGGCGCGTTGCTGGAGGAAATTCGCACGTCGCAGCAGATGAGCGACGAGAGCGACAAGGCGCTCACCGCGATCCTTGATGAGTTCTCGAAGAAGTTCGCCTAGCTTGCGGCGGTAAAGGAAGACACAGGCCTCCGCCATGGCGAGCCTCAAAGACCTCCGGGTGCGCATCAACAGCGTGCGCCAGACCCAGAAGATCACCTCGGCGATGAAGCTCGTCGCAGCGTCCAAGCTGCGCCGCGCGCAGGAGGCGGCTGAGGCGGCGCGTCCCTTCTCCGAGCGGATGGAGCGGATGGTGGGCTCGCTCGCCGAGATCATGGGCGAGCGCGAGGAAGCGCCCGCGATGCTGCGGGGAACGGGCAAGGACGACGTCCATCTCTTCGTGGTCGCGACTGCCGACCGGGGGCTCTGCGGCGGCTTCAACAGCTCAATCACGCGGGCGACCCGGGCGCGGCTCAAGGAGCTCGGCGAGCAGGGCAAGACCACCAAGATCATCTGCGTCGGCCGCAAGGGCCGCGAGCAGCTGCGCCGCGAGTTCGGCGCGATGATCATCGACCACACCGACGGGATCGGACGTTCCGGCGGCCCCTCGTTCGAGGAGGCGGACGAGATCGGCCGCGGCCTCACCCATCGCTTCGAGGCCGGCGAGTTCGACACCTGCTCGGTGGTCTACAACCGTTTCAAGACGGTGATGAGCCAGGTCGTCACCTTCCAGCAGCTGATCCCCTTCAGCCCGCCCGCGCAGGCGGCGGTCGAGGGCGGCGACGACTCCGGCGCGATCTACGAGTTCGAGCCGGATGAGGAGATGATCCTCTCCGAGCTTCTGCCGCGCAATCTGTCGATCCAGATCTTCCGCTCCCTGCTCGAGAACGCGGCGAGCGAGCAGGGCGCGCGGATGACGGCGATGGACAGCGCGACACGCAACGCCGGTGAAATGATCGACAAGCTGACCCTCCACTACAACCGGACGCGACAGGCGCAGATCACCAAGGAGCTGATCGAGATCATCTCCGGCGCCGAAGCGCTCTAACCGGGGCAGCGAACGAGTTCGAGCGGGAGCAGAGCAAGATGGCGACGAGAAACGCGGTCGGCAAGATCACCCAGGTCATGGGCGCGGTCGTGGACGTGCAGTTCGAGGGCGAGCTTCCGGCGATTCTGAACGCCCTTCACGTCGACAATCAGGGCAATCGCCTGGTTCTGGAGGTCGCGCAGCATCTCGGCGAAAGCACCGTGCGCTGCGTCGCCATGGACACCACCGACGGACTCGTGCGCGGCGGCGACGCGGTCGATACCGGCGAAGGCATCGAGGTGCCTGTGGGGCCGGAGATGCTGGGCCGCATCATCAACGTCGTCGGCGATCCCATCGACGAGCGCGGCGATGTCAACGCAACGTCGAGCAAGCCCATTCATGGGCAGGCGCCGGCCTTCGTCGAGCAATCGACCGAGGCCGAGATCCTGGTCACGGGCATCAAGGTGGTCGACCTGCTCGCGCCCTACGCCAAGGGCGGCAAGGTCGGGCTCTTCGGCGGTGCCGGCGTCGGCAAGACCGTCATCATCATGGAGCTCATCAACAACATCGCGAAGCAGCACGGCGGCTATTCGGTGTTCGCCGGCGTGGGCGAGCGGACGCGCGAGGGCAACGACCTCTACCACGAGATGATCGAGTCCGGCGTCATCGACCTCGACGGCGACCAGTCCAAGGTGGCGCTGGTCTACGGCCAGATGAACGAGCCTCCGGGTGCCCGTGCCCGCGTCGGGCTCACCGGCCTTACCCAGGCCGAGTACTTCCGCGACGAGGAGGGGCAGGACGTTCTGCTCTTCATCGACAACATCTTCCGTTTCACCCAGGCGGGCTCCGAGGTGTCGGCGCTGCTTGGCCGCATCCCCTCGGCGGTGGGCTATCAGCCGACCCTCGCCACCGACATGGGCACGCTGCAGGAGCGCATCACGTCGACCCAGAAGGGCTCGATCACCTCGGTGCAGGCGATCTACGTGCCGGCCGACGACCTCACCGACCCGGCGCCGGCGACTTCATTCGCGCATCTGGACGCGACCACGGTGCTCTCGCGGCAGATCGCGGAGCTCGGCATCTACCCGGCGGTGGACCCGCTCGATTCCACCTCGCGCATGCTCGACCCCAGGATCATCGGCGAGGAGCACTACACCGTCGCCCGTGAGGTCCAGCGCATCCTGCAGACCTACAAGTCGCTGCAGGACATCATCGCCATCCTCGGCATGGACGAGCTCTCGGAAGAGGACAAGCTCACGGTGGCGCGCGCCCGCAAGATCCAGCGCTTCCTGTCGCAGCCCTTCTTCGTGGCCGAGGTCTTCACCGGCACGCCGGGCAAGCTCGTGGACATCAAGGACACCATCGCGAGCTTCAAGGCGATCTGCGACGGCGCGTACGACGACCTGCCCGAGGCCGCGTTCTACATGGTTGGCCCCATCGAGGAGGCGGTGGACAAGGCGAAGCAGATGGCCGCCGAGGCCGCCTAGGAAGCCCGGAAGTCCGAGGAACGGCCATGGCCGACACCCTGCAGTTCGAGCTCGTCGCGCCGGAGCGGCTGATCTTCTCCGGCGATGTCGAGATGGTGGTGGTGCCGGGCGCCGAAGGCGACTTCGGCGTGCTGCCGGGCCATTCGCTGCTGCTCTCCACGCTCAGGCCAGGCGTGATCGAGATCTACGAGAACGAGAAGCCGAAGGATCGCTACGTGGTCGCCGAAGGCTTCGCCGAGGTGACTGGCGAGCGCTGCACGGTGCTCTCCACCGAGGCATTCGAGGCCGGCGCCATCGACCGCGCCCAGGCCGACGCGCGGCTCGAGCAGGCGCAGCTGCGACTGCGCGATGCCGAGGGCGACGAGGAGCGCGCGAAGTTCGAGCGCGAGGTCGAGCTCGCGGAGCTTCTGGCCGCCAACGCCGGCTGAGCCGCCCCCGGCCCGCCCATACAGGCGGGCGGCGTTCTCGATATAGCGCCGCAGCCAGCCGAGGGACATGCGGCCGACATGGGCCATCGAAGCCCTGACCCGCGAGGCGAATGAGCCATGCCCAGGAAGGTTTCGATCGCGGCGTGCCAGTTCGTTGTCAGGCCCGTCGGCAGCTTCGACGAATTCGCCGCGCACGCGCGCGGGCTGCTGGACCGGGCGGAGGGTGCGGACCTCGTGCTGTTCCCGGAGCTCTTCACCATCGAGCTGTTCACGACCTTTCCGGACTGGATGAAGCTGCCGGTTTCCGAACTGACCCGCATTCATCAGTACGGGAACACCAAATACACGGAGGACTATCGCCGGCTCTTCGAGAGCGAGGCCAGGGAGCGCGGGCAGCACATCGTCGCCGGCTCTCACCTGGAAAGGAAGGACGGCAGATATCTCAACGTCGCCTATCTCTACAGCCCCGACGGACTGATTCACACCCACGACAAGACGCATATCTTTCCGGCCGAAGCACAGTGGTCGACCGAGGAGGGCGACACGATCGAGATGGTCGAACTCCCCTTCGCCAAGGTCGGATTCAACGTGTGCTACGAAGCCGAGATACCGGAGTGCGCTGCGAGCCTTGCCGAGCAGGGCGCCGAGATCATCCTGTGCCCGTCTCTCACCTTCACGGAACACGGCTTCTGGCGCGTCCGCCACTCAGCCCAGGCACGCGCGATCGAAAACCAGGTGTACGTCGTCCACTGCGGCGGCAGTGCCGTGCTGCCGCCGGGCGGGCCGCTGCCGTCCCCCTGGGGACGAAGCTCGATTTTGAGCCCCTGCGATACGCTGTGGGAATCCCCGAACGGCGTCGTCGCGGAAGCGCCGGAGCCCAACATCGAGACCGTGGTGCGCGGCGTCGTCGATCTCGACCGTATCCACGAGAATCGCGAGAGCGGCGCCGCGCCCACCTTCCGGGACCGCCGCCGCCGCGCTCATCTTTACGGGCAATGGCCCAGCCACACCGGAGCTTAGTACTACAGTTGCGTTTTAGTTCGGCTTATGTCTTTCTGGGCCGAACGGCTGCGGAGGGGTGGATCGATGAGCGTGGCGGATTGGTCGGGCTCGCTTCTGGACTGGGAGCGGGAGCTGGGGTTGTGGAAGTTGCGTCTGGG
>JAJDVB010000168.1 GCA_022826345.1 Alphaproteobacteria bacterium | reverse complement strand
TGGGGTGGAAATCGCCGGATCGCCCTCTTCGCCGACCCGAGAGCCGCAGAAATCTGCGACCTCGCTGGGGTAAGAAAAATCTCAGATCACCTGGAGCCCTTGCTCATCAAGGGATTCCCGACAGCGCACACGGCTCAGCATGCCAGTCTCAGGGGCCTGATCTCGACCTGGCTGGAGATCGCGGTCAACGCGCTGCTCTCGCTCCCCCGTCAGGACGCACGCCGCATCTGGGTGATCCTGGACGAGCTGCCGACCCTGCACCAGCTCCCCTCGCTCCGTCCCGGCCTTGCGGAGAGCCGCCAGTTCGGCGGGTGCTTCGTGCTGGGCGTCCAGGTGTTCTCTGCATTGCGCGATCTTTACGGCCGCGACGGCGCGGAGACGATCTCGGGTCTCTGCGGCACGCGCGTGGTGCTGGCGGCGCCGGACCGCGACACGTCCGAATGGTCGGCCGAGAGCCTGGGACGGGTGGAGGTGGAGACGCTCTCGGAGGGCGTGAGCTACGACACAGCTCGCGACGGGGTGACGCTGAGCGCGCGGCGCGACCTGCGCGCGCTGGTGCTGCCGGCGGAGGTGGCGCGGCTGGAGAACCTCACGGGCTACCTCAAGTTCCCCGGCGCCTGGCCGGTGGCCCGGATCAGGCTGAGCTACAGGGAACGGGACAGGGTCGCGGAGCGGTTCGAGCCGAGGACCGAAAGTGTGGCAGGTGGGGCCGCTACCCGCGCCCGCGCCGGGACAGGGGCGCACCCTGGCAAGGCGACGGACAGCGAAGCGGACGGCCCGCGCGCGGAGCCTGCCGCGGCCGGGGAAGCGCGCAATGTCGGCGCGGCGAAAGCGGAGCGGGGCAGCGGGGTCTGCGACGAATCGTTCGAGGCGTGGCCGCAGGCGGCAATCGGGATCGGGTCCGTCTGCGAGGTTGAGGCGACCGGCGAATCGGCGCCAAGCGGCGAGGACGGAGACGGCGGCGGCGACGGGAACGGCCGGGGCGACCGGAACTGGCAGTAATGGTCGTCTCCATCGGCGCCATCGCCTCCGCCGCCCAGGGCGTCAGCTACTACGAGAACGACGGCTACTACGCCAGGGACGATCCCGAGCACCAGGAAGCGAGCGCATGGGCCGGCAGGGGAGCCGAGGAGCTGGGGCTGAGCGGTGCGGTCGATCCCGACGTCTTCAGCGATGTGCTCGACGGCACGGTGCCCGACGGATCGGGGCAGCGGCTGGGCCAGCGGCAGAAGGACGGATCGATCGACCACCGTCCCGGTCGGGACCTGACCTTCTCCGCGCCCAAGTCCGTGTCGCTGGTGGCGCTGCTGGGCGACGACGTGGCCGTGGTTGCGGCCCACGATGCGGCGGTCAGGCGCACCCTCGCCTGGCTCGAGGAGACGACCGTCCAGACCCGCATGAAGGTGCCGGAGACCGGGCGCCTTGAGCACGTGGGAGGCCAGAAGACGGTGGCCGCCACGTTCCGCCACGACACCTCGCGCAATCTCGATCCTCAGCTCCATACGCACGCGGTGCTGGCCAACATGGTGCGGGGTGAGGACGGCAAGTGGCGCACCATGTCGAACGAGTCCTTGTACCGGCGCCAGAAGCTGATCGGCATGGTCTACCGCAACGAGCTGGCGCGGGAGCTTCAGGAGCTGGGCTATGGCGTCGAGAAGACGCATGCCGACGGCCGCTTCGAGATCGCCGGTGTCCCGCGCGCCGCGATCGACGCATTTTCCACCCGGCGTGCGGAGATCGAGGCGGCGATGAACGCGCGGGGGCTGGGCGATCCGGCAAGCAATCCGCACCTGGCGGAGCGCGCGGCGCTGATGACGCGCGCGCACAAGCGCGACGTGGACCGGGAGGTGCTGCGGCAGAGCTGGCGCGAGCAGGCAGCGGCCATGGGGTTTTCGGCGGAGAGGGTTTGCGAGAGGGCGCGTGAAGGACGGGCGGCGGAAGCGGATGCCCCGGCGCGCGGCGCAGAGCCGTCGCATGAAATGGAGATCGCCGATCGCCGCGATGCCGGGAAGCCGCATGGAGCGGAGACGGCGCGGGCGCGGGATCCGGCTATGCAGGCGGTGACCTGGGCGGTGACGCACCTCTCGGAGCGGGAGGCGGTGTTCTCGGGAACGGACCTGCTGTGCGCGGCGCTGGCCTGGAAGCCCGGCGGGATGGCGGTCGAGGATGCCGGCGGGGCCATCGAGAGCCTGAAACGGGAAGGCCGGCTCCATGCTGCGCCGGGGTACCAGGGTGTTCCCCTGCTTTTGGGGGGCGACGGGCTGACCACCGACACGGCGCTCGCCGACGAGCGCGAGACGATCGGGCTGATGCGTCAGGGCGGGGACAAGGGCCGGGTGCTGATGCGGCCCCGGAAGGTGCAGCAGCACCTGCACAAGGGTTCGCTCACCGACGGCCAGAAGGAGGCTGTAAAGACGATCCTGTCGTCGAAGGACCGGGTGGTGGGCGTCCAGGGCTATGCCGGCACCGGCAAGACCGCCATGCTGGACCGGGCGCGGACGCTCGCGGAGAAGAGCGGCTACCGCATGCTGGGCCTCGCGCCGTCGGCATCGGCGGTGCAAACGCTGGGCGCCCAGGCCGGAATCGAGAGCGAGACCCTGCAGGGCTTCCTGGCGCGAAACGCCGGGGTAGCCGGGGGGCGGCTCACGGACAGGGGCAGGCGCGACATGCGCGCCGCGTTCGCGAAGACGGTGCTGGTGGTGGACGAAGGCTCGCTCGCCTCCACCGTCCAGGCCCGCGACCTGCTCAGGATCGCGAACACGCTGCGGATTCCCCGGGTCGTGCTGGTGGGCGACGAGAAGCAGCTGGATGCGGTCGATGCCGGCAAGCCGTTCGCGCAGTTGCAGGGGGCGGGAATGCGGACCGCCGTGATGGACGAGATCATGCGCCAGCGGGATCCGGCCTTGAAGGAAGCGGTCGAGGCCAGTCTTGCCGGCGACATTCGCGGTGCGTTCGAGAAGCTGGGCTCGAACGTGGCGGAGGTGGCCGGAGACAACATCGCGGGCGCGGTGGCGGCGCGCTGGCTCAAGCTCGCGCCCGAGGAGCGGGAGAACACCGGAGTCATGGCGCCGAGCCACGAGCTCCGCCAGGCCATAAACGGGCACATCCGGGAACGGCTTGCGCGCGAGGGCGTAATCCAGGGGCCGGCGTTCGAGGGCGAGCGGCTGGTCTCATACGGCTACACCAAGGCCGAGAAGGCGCTTGCCGCCAACTACGCCCCCGGCGACGTGGTGGCCTTCCACCGTTCCTACAGGCGGCTCGGCGTCGAGAAGGGCGAGGAACGCAAGGTCGTGCGCGTGGATCACCGGAGCCGCACGGTGATGCTGGAAAGCAGGCACGGCGGGACGGTGGCGTGGAAACCGAACGAGATCGGCGGGCGGACCGGCGGCGCGGAGGTCTACCGCGCTGAAGAGATCGAGCTCCGGGCCGGGGACAGGGTGCGCTGGACCCGCAACGACAGGGAGTTCGGGCTGGTCAACAGCCGTGGCGCCGAAGTGACGGCCGTGCACGAAAGGCGGGTCTCGTTCCGGCTCGAGGACGGGCGAGCGCTGACATTGCGACGTGACGATATGCAGCTGCGCCACCTCGATCATGCCTGGGCGTCCACCGTGCACGCGTTCCAGGGGCGCACGGTCGACCGCGTGATCGCGGCGATGGAAGCGGATCACCCGCACCTGACGACCCAAAAGAGCTTCTATGTGGAGATCAGCCGGGCCAGGGACCGGGCCGAGCTGGTGACCGACGACGCGGCGCGGCTGCGGGAGCGTCTCGAAGGCGCCACAGGCGAGCAGATATCGGCGTTGGAGGCGGTCGCGCCGGCGGCGCAGGACGAGGCGGCCAGGGCCGCGGAGAAAGCGCAAGGGCCGGCGGAAGCGGCGGGGGCTGCCGGGCGGGAGCGGCGGCCGGAGCCGGAACGGCAAGAGCCCGGCGGAAAGCCGGTCGACCGCGGCGACGACGTCAGTTCATCGAAGGAGGATCAGGCGCACAAGCCCGCGCGTCGGAAGCGTATCGAGATGGACCTGGATCTGGAGCTCTGACGATCGCGGGCGTCATCCTCGGGCCCGCTATCGGGTGCGCGAATGCGATGCCGGTCGGCGCCGGGCTCTGTGTCAGGCGCACATTCTGAGCAGTCGGCAGGACACCGGCCCTGCTTGCAGGCAGTCAATTCAGGAGGCTGCCGGTGACGCCGGCTTGATGACGGCTGCGGAACAGAACTCCGGTCGAGGCGTCCGGGTATCTGTCCGGCATGGTCGGGCAATTGCCCGGTTCCCCTCGAGCCGCTGTCGCGGATGCAGTCCCAGGTTGGGCCCGCTCTCCCAAGGTCCGGGGAGCGTGAACGGCCGGTATGCAACTTGTTTGCGCATTGCCACATGAAACTGCGCACGTGTGCTGCGCAGACGCGACGTCAGTCGCTACGCTGTTCCTGTTCGTCCGCCGGATTCGCTTGCCCCGCCGAATGGTCGTGCACATCGAGCTGGAGGTGGTGGAGAGAGCGGCGGAGAAGGCCGAAGAGCGGAGGACTGTTGCTCGCTTCGCGAGGTCTAGGGTTTGGACGGCGAAACTTGCCGGGAGTTCAGCCTTTCGCTCAACGAACTCGCCGCGTTCGCGCGCGCGCGTTCTGGGACAGCGAGGACGAGCACTTGTCCAAGGCGCACGCCCAGAAGGGGGAGCCGGATCAGAGACGGGCCACCCTGCTCCAGCCGGAACCGCACCATGTCATGAGACTCTAGAGACCAAACCTGTCTGACTGAATCGACACGCATTCCCAAGACGTGTCGTTCGTGTTTCGCATTCTCTGCCGAGATGAAGGCCCCACTATACTTTACATTATAATACTGCTGCTTTGGGTGCGTTGGTATAACGCGAACGATCTCTTAGTTGTTGCACTCAAACGTTCTCGCTGAAACACCTAGAGACTACATCGAACAAACGATTTGAACTGCCAGTAGTTTCAAGGAAACTGTAATTTGAGGTGTCCGCAAAAATAATCGCTTGTTAGAAGAGGTAGATTAACCTTCCGTCTTTCATCGTTGACGAATTTCTGCAGAGAAGAACACCGAACGAGTTCGTCTCGCCGAAACGTTCTATCTGTAGACACCTTCCTGTCAGCGAGTTCTCCCACTACTTTGCGACGCTCTTTTTCACCAAAATTTACTCCTCCATATAGCGAAAGTACAAAGATAGCTACAGACGCACTTATAGCAATTCCATGACTGGGGCTTAGCGTTGCAAGCAACTCTTTTACTGTATCTGGAAATAGACGTGAAAAGAAAAAAATTCCTGAGATGGGTATAATTGCTGCCAATAGAGCCGGCAATACCGTTGCGATGACCGAAGCATCTGGTCCGCTGCGACCTACCAGCCATCCAGTCACTAGTCCAAATAAGGCAACTGCAATGGCTAAAGTGACGAGGAATCCGACGATTGCTAAATTAACTTTAATTACCATCTGTATCTCTCAAGATAGAGATCGGCTGGAGTTTTCATCCAAGTTCCACCGCGTGATGGCAAGTTGTCCGAAAAAAGAGTAAAATCCTCTGTGTCTAGCAACTCTTCTGGCCAGCCGTTACTGTCATACAGACATGCGATTGCATCGTTGGGATCCTTCTCAAAACAACTTTCTGCCAGTGCAATGGTAGTCTCGAGAGCAGACGCCATAAGAGTAGCCAGCACAAGCGCTCGAATCATAACTACACCTCCTCTCGCAAGAACATTAACGAATTACTGGAGGAAGACATCTTCACCAGCAGCCATTCACGATGACAATTTCCATAACACATTTTCACGTTTATGGCAAGTCACAGGGTTTACGCGGATGAATGTCCTCATTCCCCGAGTAGTTTCTGTTGTCTGCGTGGATTGACGATTTGCGCTGGTGGGTTATGGGTTCGAGGGTTTTCACCATGTGGGTGAGAGTTGGAGGATTTGGGTGTCTGGTTCTCGTCTGGACTATGAGTTGGATCACGAGCTTGGTCTTGGCGCGTTGACGGCGCACGGCGGCGTGCCGGCGCTGATCGAGCACTTTCGGAGTTCTGGCGCTGCGGCGGCGGTCGACGGGTCGGTTCCGTACAAGCGCCGCAAGCGGGGGCTTTCGGCGTCGGAGATGTGCGAGAGCCTGTTGGCGCTGTGGGCGTGCGGGGGTGAGCCGTGCGAGGACCTTGATCGTCTGCGCGGTCAGGACGGGCTTGGGCTTCTGCTCGGCCACGGCCTGCCGGCGGCGCAGACGGCGCGGGACTTTCTGTCGTGTTTCGACGAGCCTGAGTTGCCGCTTCTGGGCGGCGGGCGGTCTGCGGTTCGGGAGGAGGGTCTGGGCCTGCGCGGGCTGGCGCGGGCGTCATCGGCGGTGGTGGCGGACCTGCAGGCGCGGGCGCCGCAGAAGGTGGCGACGCTCGACCTGGACGCCACCATCGTGGCCTCGTCCAAGCGCGCGGCCGCGCCCTGCTACGACGGCAGGCGGGGCTATCAGCCTGTGGTTGCGCTGTGGGCGGAGCAGGACGTGATCGTGGCGGACGAGTTCCGCGACGGCAACGTGTCTGCGCAGAGCGGCAACCGTCGGGTGATCGAGCGTGCGCTGGCGGCGCTTCCTGAGGGTGTGGAGCAGGTTTACCTGCGCGCCGACAGCGCGCTCTACGATCATTCTCTGATGGTGTACCTGGATCAGAAGAAGGTGGGGTTTGCGCTCTCGGTGCCGGTGAGCCCGGGTCTCGCGCGGCGGATGCGGGGGCTGGACGAGGCGGCCTGGCAGCTGGAGCGCTGCGATGAGGGCGTGCTGCGCCACTGGGCGGTGCTGGATTACCTGCCCGACGGTGCGATCGATCAGCCGGAGGGCGTGGTGCGCAGGCTGCGCTACATCGCGATCCGCATCAGCCGCAAGCAGGGCTCGCTGTTCGCCGACGGCGAGACGGTCAAGCACGTCTGCGTCGTCACCAACCGCGACGACCCGGAAGGAGGCGACGCGGGCGATCTGCTGCGCTGGCATCGCGGCAAGGCGGGCACGGTGGAGCATGCCCATGACGTGCTGAGGAACGAGCTTGCGGCGGCGGCGCTGCCGAGCCAGAAGTTCGGCGCCAATGCGGCGTGGTTCCGCCTCAACGTGGTGCTCTAC